>DASTHG010000145.1:0-2558 GCA_035718325.1 Gemmatimonadales bacterium
AAACCGCCTCTCCGTCTGGGTCCGGTGGAACAACCAGGGCATCCAGGACGTCAATAGCGCCACACAGGCCTATCCGAATCTCCCCGGCACCCCAAGCGAGCAGGACAAGCAGGTTTACGACGAGGCGATGAAGCAACTCGATTCGGCCAAGGTGGTGCTCAACCGGGCCATGGCGGTGATGCCTGACTCGTTATCCAGCGTCCGAATGCTTTCCTATGCCCACTACTTGCAGGGCGACTACACGACCGCGGAGAAGATTGCGACCAATGGCCTCAAGCAGAACCCTGCCTATTTCCCGCTGATCGAGCTTCAGAGCGCGGTGCGGAAGCAGTATGCCCGGACCCTTCTCAACGCGAAGAAGTACGACGAAGCGATCACATACTACGAGCAGATCCTCAAGGACTCGCCGGCGGATGCGGACATCAACGCGGCGCTCGGCGATGCCTACATGCAGAGGGCGCAGCAGGAGGGCAACAAGTCCAAGGCGGCCGACTGGAAGGCCTCGGGCACTGCCTATGCGCGGGCGTCCGATGCGCGGCCGGCGGATGCGGACATGGCTTTCATGGCTGGCCAGTCTCTGCGCAACGCCGGCGAACTGGCGACCGCCGAGAAATACTGGCGCCTGGCGGTCAAGAACAAGCCCGATGATGTTGACGCGAACCTCGGCCTGGCCCGCACGCTCTCAGACATGCAGCGCGGCGCCGATGCGATCGCCGTGCTGAATGACGCACTCACGCGTTCTCCGGACCTCAACAAGGAGATTTTTCACGAGCTGGGCTCCGTGTACGGCAAGGTCCAGAACAACCCGAAGTCCACCGAGATGATGGTCATGTACCTCGCGCTCTCTCGCGGCCAGCAGGTAGCCGACGTCGGCGGCCGGGTGAAGTCCGCGAAGCCCGGCACGGGAGCGGCAAGCACGCAGGCGTCGGCGGGTAGTCCCGACGCGATCTACGACTGGGAAGCCGACGGGAAGCAGCTCCAGACCTGGGTCTACAAGGCCAAGAAGGTTGGCTATACGTTCGAGGGCCAGGGGATGGTCTTGCAGCAGAAGTCGGACTGGTCGACCGCGGGGCTGCCGAAGAAGTAACTCACGGGCTTCCGCAGGGCCGGATACGCGCCGTCCGTCGCAGGTCCCGGAGTCCTCTCCCGTCGCCTCACGGCCCCCCGCCCACCCGGCGGGGGGCCGCGCGCCCCCCGGGTGCCGGTCGATCGGCGTGGCGGGCGCCGTCCGCAGCGCTGCCGACCCGAGGCTCGAATCCAAGTAACCCCTTGTCCATGATGGGATTGACAGTGTAGGGGGCTGCGGGTACGGTACCGCGCGTCCAGCCTCCGGGACTCGACGATCCCGGACATCGCGGGCTGGACGGCCCAGGAGGAAGTGATGACGAAGGCCGATATCGTGGACCAGATCTCCGAGCGAACGGGCCTCACCAAGAAAGACGTCGCCGAAACGGTCGACTGCTTCTTGAACGCCGTGGCCAAGGCGCTCTCCGATGGTCATCACATCGAGATCCGCGGCTTCGGCACGTTCCGGGTGAAGGACCGCAAGTCACGCATCGCCCGTAACCCTCGCACCGGCGAGGCCGTGCCCGTGCCGCCGCGGCGCGTCCCCGTCTTCAAGGTGTCCAAGGAACTCAAGGACATGGTGTCTCAGCAGTAACGCGGTTCGTATCAGCGCACTCCCCACTTTTCGAGACGGCCGGGTCCGGCAGCGGGCCCGGCCGTTTCGCTGTGTGCGACAGGGAGTTCCGCCGGCGAGCACGCCGCAGCGCGCGGTTCAGCGCTTCGCCGCCTCCGGATTGGCCTCGAGCCACGCCCGCATGTCGGGCAGCACGTCGCTGCCGGGCTCGAGCCGTTCGATCGCGCGCACGGCGTCGCGCATGGCGTCGCGGTCGCCCACCGCGCTCGCCGCCGCGGCGACGCCGCGCCAGCCGATCACCAGGTCGGTATCGAGCGCCACGGAGTGGCGATAGCGCGCCAGCGCGTCCTGGGGTCGATCCATCATCGTCAGCGCCATGCCCATCTGCGCGAACGTGCGCGGGTTGGGCGCGGCGTCGGCCGAGCGCTCGAACAACGCCAGCGCGCGCACGTAGTCGCCGCGACCGAAGTGCATCATTCCCATCGTGCTCAGGCCCCGTGCCCGCTCCGAGGGGTCGCGGGGCGGTGGGCCGATGAGAATCGATTCGGCGCGCGCCCAGGTGCGCACGTTGTCCGTCTGCAGCGCCGCGAACTGGAGCGCCGGCACGGCGGCGCTCACCGCGAGCGGGACCGCGAGCCAGCGCGCCCGCGGCTCGGAGGCGAGCACCGCGGCCGCGCGCCAGGCCACGATCGCCGCCAGCGCCACGCCCGCGAACGCGAACACGTCCCAATCGCGCGGCAGGCCCTGCTGTGGCTGGACGAACAGGAGCAGCGCCAGCGGCGGGAGCGCCAGCGCCGCGAGCGCCAGCGCTCCGCGGTCCGACCGCGTTCGAGCACAACGTGGTCGACGCCGCGCTCGGTGAGCAATCGGCTCACGGCCAGGCCGGCTTGGCCCGCGCCGATGATCACGACCTCGGTCT
>DASTHG010000146.1:0-6503 GCA_035718325.1 Gemmatimonadales bacterium
GACGTATGCGGTAACGATCGCCGCGGCCGCCAACCGCGCGACGCAGACGGTGGTGGTGCAGCCCGACCCGGTGGTGCACGGGGACTCGGCCGCATTCGTCGCCCAGCTCCGGGCAGGGCTGCAGCTGCGCAGCGAAATGACGGCGTTGAATACGATGCTCAACCGCATCGCGAGCCTGCAAACGCAGCTGCAGAACGTGCAAGCCGCGCTGCGCGGCACCGGAGTCGACACGACGGTCTCCGCCGCGGTAAACCGTGAGGCGCGCGGCCTCGGCCGCAAGCTCAAGGAGTTGAAGGATTCGCTCTATAACTCCGAGGTGCAGCGCGACGGCGGCCAGGACGACGTGCACTACCTGAGCCGGTTTCAGGATCGCTATCAACGGTTGAGCGGCGGCAGCGCCTTCGCCTATGCGCAGCCACCCGGTGAGCAGGTGATGGCCGAATGGAAGGTGCTCCGCCCGGCGCTCGATGCATACCTGGCGCGGTTCAACGGCATTCTGGAGACGGACGTGGCGCAGTACAACAAGGTGGCCCAGGACCACCAGGCGCCGACCATCGTCGGCGGGCCCGCGGTGCGGATCCTTCCGCTCGCCGCGGCTGGCGGCGTTACATCGCGCTGAAGCGGTCGAGAAACGCCTGCTCGTCGGCGGTCAGGCTGTGGGGTCCGCGCGTCTCGAGCTTGGCGAGCACGCGCTCGGCCTCTTCGCGGTTGACGGGATGGAGTTGTTCCAGGCGGATCTGTTTCCACCGCTCCGCGGCACCCGGGGCCGGCGTCGGCGCGCGGCGCGGTTGCACCGGGCGTAAACGCGCGTCGAGTGTGCGGGTGCCCGTGAGCCGCATCACCAGCCATCCGCCGAGAAAGCCGCCGAGATGCGCGAAGTGAGCGACGTTGCCGATTCCGCCTGCGCCGAGGAAGAATGAAACGCCCGTCAGGATGAGGACCATGGTCCATGCCTGCACGGGGATGATGCCCCAGATCAGGAGCTGCGCGCGCGGCCAGAGGATCGCAAACCCGAGCAGCACCCCGTAGACCGCAGCTGAGGCACCGAGCAGCCCCACGTTGGACGGGACCCCCGTGAAGCGGTCCGTGATCATCCACGTAAACGCCCCGAACAACCCGCTGACGAAGTACAACGTGAGAAACTTTGGTCCGCCGAGCCGGTCTTCGACGCGCGGCCCGAAAAAGAACAGTGTGAGCATGTTGAAGAAGATGTGGCCGAAGTCGGCGTGCAGAAACATGTAGGTGACGACGGTCCACGGGCGAAACAGGAACAGCGCCGGGATGAACTCGAGTGCACGCAGTTGGTCGGGAGACTGCTGCTGCAGGAAAAACACCAGGACATTGGCGATGATGATCAGGCCGACCCACTTGGTGATCATGGGGGGGAAGGCTACACGCCTCTCGCGCTATATTGAAGAGTATGGCAGGGAAGATCGAGCAGATGGAGCATCCTCTCGGGCTTGCTCGAGTGGGTTACGCCAAGCCGTTGCTCGGAGTCGCGGCGCGCCAGTGGTCCGCCGGCGGGATGGTGGATCGCGCCGAGCAGATCGTCGAAGAGATCCCCGTCGTCATCGTCTACAATGCGATCCCCCACGTTGTGATGATGGCCACCCCGGCCGACCTCGAAGATTTCGTCCTTGGCTTCAGCGTCACCGAAGAGCTGATCCGGTCTCCAGCCGACTTGCAGGCCGTAAAGGAAGTCCGTTACGGCCAGGGGATCGAGCTGCAGGCGACGGTCGACGCGGCGTGCGAGGTGGTCATCGCGTCGCGGGCGCGCCGGCTGTCGGGCCGCACCGGGTGCGGCATCTGCGGCAGCGACAGCATCGAGGCCGTCATGAAAACGCCGCACCCCGTTCGCGCAGGCCGTCCGGTGCGCCCGGCGGCGATCGAGCAGGCGCTCACGGCGCTCGCCGGCAAGCAGCATCTCAATGCCGCGTCCGGCGCGGTCCACGCGGCCGCCTGGGCTCGCATCGACGGCACCGTGGAAGAGGTACGGGAGGACGTGGGTCGGCACAACGCCCTCGACAAGCTGATCGGCGCGCTGCTGCGCCGCGGTGCCGACCCCGAGACCGGTTTCATCCTGGTTACGAGCCGTGCCAGCTTCGAGATGGTGCAGAAGGCGGCGGTGTTCGGCGCGCCGCTGCTCGCGGCGATCTCCGGTCCGACAGGGCTCGCGGTGCGCGTGGCAGAGCAATCAAGAATGACGTTGGTAGGTTTTGCGCGGGGTGACCGCCTGACGATCTACACCCACCCTGAACGCGTAGCGACCTAGCCCCTCACCCCTGGGCGTCCACTCGGCGGCAACCGAAGGAAGTACTTTAGTGCTCGGCGGCTGGGCGTCTGCTTTGAACGTACTGCCATCCGAAGCGCCCCTTAATGCAGAGATTACCCCGCGTCACGTCGTGATCGAGCGGTGACGTCACCTTCACGATCTCGTTGTCCTGCACGTGCAGCTCGAGGTTGCACCCCACGCCACAGTACGGACACACGGTGCGCGTCACCGTTTGGCGCGCCTCATCCCACGTGCCGGCCGCGCGCCGGTCGTACTCGGTCTTGAACATCAACGCCCCGGTCGGACACACGGCGATACAGTTGCCACAGTAAACACACGCCGACTTCGGCAGCTCCACTGCGAACTCGGTCGAGATGCGTGCATCGAACCCGCGTCCGGCAACGGCGATCGCGAAAGTGTTCTGAAAGTCGGTGCCGCACGCCTCGACGCACTTGTAGCAGAGGATGCACTTCGTGTAGTCCCGCGTGTACAGCTCGTTGTCGATCTTCGTCGGCTGCGCGACGGTGGCGCGATGTCGGACGTCGGGTGGCGAATGATGCCCTGTCTGCTGCGCATCCCGTTCCCCCGCGGCCGCGGGTTCGGCGGGGGGGCCGTAGCGATCGACATCGGCATGATACTCCGCCACCCAATCGGCGACATGCGGCGTGGTCGAGAGATCGACTGACGACCCCAGAAACTCGAGCACCATCTTGCGGCTGTGGTTCACCCGGTCGGTGTTGGTCTTCACGATCATGCCGGGCTCCACTTTGCGTGAGCACGAGGGGACGAGCACGCGCGACCCCTCGACCTCAACGACGCAGACGCGGCACACGTTTACGGGATGCAGCGTCTCGAGGTAGCACAGCGTCGGAATCGTCGTGCCTTCGAGGCGACAGGCGTCGTAGATCGTCGTGCCTTCAGGGACCCTGACGGTCTTGCCATCGATCGTCAGCTCGACCAGGCGGCGTGGTGGGGAAAGCTGGACGAAGCCGCTCATGCCTTCGCTCCTTCGAACAGGCGCAGTCGCTTCACCGCGGATTCGACCACGCTGTACGCGGTCTGACCGAGACCGCAAATCGATGCGTCCTTCATGGCCACGCCGATCTCCTCGAGCAGCGCCAATTCGCCCTTGACGCCCCCGCGCGGCTTCTTCTGCAGCAGCCGGTGCAGTGCCTCCTCCTGCCGCACCGTGCCCACGCGACAGGGGACGCACTGGCCGCACGACTCGTCCCGGAAGAACGCGGCGATGCGCAGCACGATGTCGGCCATGTCGACGCGGTCGTCGAACAGCATGACGACGCCAGAGCCGAGCGTCGCCTGTGCGGCCCGCGCGCCCTCGAAGCTGAGGACGGTGTCGAGCTCGTCGGGGCGCAGGAACACGCCGGCGGCCCCGCCGAGCAGGATCGCCTGAAGCTTCCGCCCTTTGGGGAGGCCGCCCGCGAGGTCGATGAGCTGCCGCAGCGTGATGCCGAACGGCACTTCGTAGACGCCGGGCTTCGCGATCGCGCCCGACAAACAGAAGAGACGCGTCCCGGTCGAGTCCCTGGTCCCGATGGCGGCGTACGCGGGACCGCCGATGCGCAGGATCTCGAGCACGTTGACGAGCGTTTCGACGTTGTTGACAACGGTGGGTTTTCCGAAGAGGCCGGCCTGGACGGGAAACGGGGGCTTGTTGCGCGGCTCGCCGCGCAGCCCCTCGACCGAGTTGAAGATCGCCGTCTCCTCACCGCAGATGTACGCGCCGCCGCCTTTGCGGATCTCGATATCGAACGCCACGCCGCGTCCCATCACGTCTGGTCCGAGCAGTCCGCGGTCTCGCGCCGTGTCGATCGCGTGCTGCAGCCGCTCGCGCGCGAGTGGGTACTCCCCGCGCAGGTAGATGAACCCCTTGGCGCAGCCCGTGGCCACGGCGGTGATCGTCATCGCTTCGATGACGCTGAAGGGATCGCCCTCCATCAGGACGCGATCCTTGAACGTGCCCGGTTCGGACTCGTCGGCGTTGCAGACGAGGTAATGCGGGTGCACCGGCTGGCGCGCGACTGCGTCCCATTTGCGGCCGGTGGGGAAAGCGGCGCCGCCGCGCCCCAGCAGCTTTGCTTCCGTCACTTCGCGGATCACGCCCTCCGGGCCGAGCGCGAACGCCCGGCGCAGCGCCTCGTAGCCGCCGTGCGCGCGATACTGATTGAGGCTCGCCGGATCGATGACGTCGACCCGCCGCAGAATTGCAAGCGACGGATCGCCCGCTTGTGGCGCCTTCAGCCGCGGCAGCATCGTCGGGGCGAGATCGCCTCTCAGCACCTGGGCGAGACCGGTGGCGTCCGCTCTCCCGAACAGGCGCTCCACCGGCGTCTCGCCGGCGGCGGTGAGCAGCGCGGCCGGCGCCTGATCGCACAGGCCAAGGCAGGGACTCCGCATCCAGCCGCTGTCGGGGATCTTGTGGTGATTGCCGTGGGGCGCGTGGTAGGCGGGTCCCACGGACTTCTCGAGCTGGGCGCAGATGGCGTTCGCGCCGGCAGCGCGACAGGCGATGTCGTCGCACACGTGCACGACACGCGCGGGGCGGGGGTCGGTGGAGAGCAGGGCGTAAAAGGTGATGACACCGTAGGCTTCGGCAGGCGGGACGGTGAGGCGCTCACAGATATAGTTGAAGGCGCCCTCGCTCACCCACCCTATACGCGAGGTAACGGCGTGGAAGGCGGGCAGCAGCAGGTGGCGCCGGTCGCGCGCCGCGTGCCCACCATCCGCTGTGTGATCGTCGCGCGCGCTGCGCGCCCCTCCATCCCACCCCGATTGGGGAGCACCCAGCAGCGCGTCGACCGCCGCCCGCTCAGCCGCGTTGGGCTGTGCGTCGTGAAAGCGCAGATCCACGGGCCCGAACTATCTCCCAGCGGCAGCCGGCGTTCGCACCGGCTCCACGCGTACCGCACACGCCTTGAATTCGGCGGTGCCTGATTTCGGATCGGTATAGTCGACGGTGAGGACGTTGGTCTGCACTTCGTCCTGGAAGTGAAACGTCATGAAGACCAGTCCGGAACGCAGCGACCGATCGAGGTGCGCCGGCGCCACGACGCTACCGCGCCGCGACGAGACCCGTACCGGGTCGCCCTCCATCAAGCCGAGCCGGGCGGCGTCCTCAGGCGCGATGTCGAGCGTCTCGCCGCGTCGTAGCGGCGATGAGTAACCCCCGCTCTGCACGCCGGTGTTATACGAGTCGAGCCGCCGTCCCGTCGTGAGCTGAAAAGGGTACTCTGCGTCGGGGCGCTCGAGCGGCGGGTCGTGCTCCACGACCGAGAAGGGCGCGGCGGGACCTTCGCGCGGCTCCTTCCAGAGGCGGCTGTGCAGGAACAGCTCGCCGGGGTGTTGCTCGTCGTAACAGGGCCACTGCAACCCGCCTTCTTTCTCCAGCCGCGCGTAGGTCATGCCTTTGAGGTTCGGTGCCAGCTCGCGCAGCTCGTTCCATACCGCTTCGGCGGTGGGGTGGCCCCAATCGAATCCCAATCGCTTGGCCAGCTCGCAGATGATCCAGATGTCGTCGCGCGCATCGCCCGGGGGCTGGAGCGCCGGCCGCAGCCGCTGGACCCGCCGCTCGCTGTTCGTCACCGTCCCTTCCGATTCGCACCAGCTCGAGGAGGCGGGCAGCACGACGTGGGCGAATTGAGCGGTCTTCGTGAGGAAGATGTCCTGGACGACGAGGTGCTCCAGGCCGGCGAGGAGTCTTTGCGCGCGATGTTGATCGGCTTCCGCCTGCGCCGGGTTCTCGCCGATGGCATAGAGCGCGTGGAGCTCTCCCTCATCCATCGCTTCGAACATCTCGGTGACGTTCTTGCCGTATTTGGGCTGCAGTGTCACGCCCCAGGCGCGCTCGAACTTCTCCCGCACGGCGGGATCTGTGGTCCAGTCCTGGAAGCCGACGAGGCGGTTGGGGATGGCGCCCATGTCGCCGCCCCCCTGCACGTTGTTCTGACCGCGCAGCGGATTCACACCCGAGCCGTAGCGTCCGACGTGGCCCGTCAGAAGCGACAGGTTGATCAGCGACAGCACGTTGTCGACGGCGTTGTGGTGCTCGGTGATGCCGAGGGTCCAGCAAATCACCGCGCGGTCGGCGCGGGCGTAGGCGTGCGCCGCCTCGCGGATGACGGCGGCGGGGACGCCGGTCTCGCGCTCGGCGTACTCGAGGGCGTAGGACTCGACCCCAGCACGGAAAGCGTCGAACCCGGTGGTCGCGTTCGTG
>DASTHG010000147.1:0-4369 GCA_035718325.1 Gemmatimonadales bacterium
CAGGACGGAGCACGGCCAATTCGAAACGGGCGTGCCCGCGCCGGCGTGCGTTCGACCGCAGGACTGCGTCAGAAGGAGATGCCCAGGGTCACGGCCACGAAATTCACGCCATTCTTGACCGGTCCGCCAATGAACCTCGCCTCCAGAAACACGTGTGGGCCGCCCGCCGGAACGGAAATCCCTGCGCCGCCGATGATCGCGATGCCGCTTGTTGGAGTGGAGCTCACCCCGCCCAGACCACCCTCCTCCAGCTCGTAGTAGCCAATACCCGCAAGCACGTAGGGGTGTGCCGTCACGCTTCGGGATGGGTGGGCCAACAGCGCGGCACCAAGACCGAACACCTGACTCGCCGCCGCTCCCGTCGTCTTGCGAGGCGTACGACCGTACAAAGCATCGATCCGCAGATCGACCGCCGGACCGAACCGCACCGGTGTATACGTCGCCGATGCATGCCACCCCGCCTTGTCGTGCGTGGAATATTCGCCCGTCGGAGCGGCAACCCCAACCCCCATCCCCCAGGTGCCCGACTGCGCCCGAGCCGAAACTGCGACCGACAAACTGAGGAGTGCCAGAACCAGGGAATATTGCTGACAACGCATGAGGTCTCCGGGGTACGAGTCGGCACTAGTCTAACGGTCGTGGGTCAAACGCCAGTCAAGTTGGTCGGGACTCACGCTGCAACGATCATTTCGCGAGGCGATTGTACTTCTGCAAGGCGGCCCGCAGCCGATCATGCGGCAACGCCGTGATCCGCACGTCGTTGGCTCCGGTCATCGTTTCCGCGGCAACGAGGGCGTTGGTGATCGATTCCTCGGTCGCCTGCACCGTCGCCTCGAACACTGTGGTGATCGCCTCGTTGGGGATAAAGGTCGCCGCATGCAGTCCCCTGGGATCGGCGGCGCCCGGGTTGGCGGTCGAGAACGCCACGTAAATGTCCCCCGAGCTGTTCGAGCCCAGACCGCCCATCTTGCCGATCCCAAGCGAGACGTGACGCGCCACGCGCTGCAGCTGATGCGGCAGGAGCGGCACGTCGGTAGCGACGACGACGATGATCGAACCCATCTCCCCAATGCCGCCGGGGCCCGGATCGCGCCCCCCGACTTTCGCCGTGCACCGCGGGTAGCGCTCGTCGGCGTTGGGGCGCGGCTCCGCGGTGTCGAGACACGGCAGGAGGTCGGGAATCTCCGCCCCTACCGGCACGCCGGCGATCCGGAGCAGACGGCGCACGCCGTAGTTGCACTGCACCAGGACGCCCAGCGTGTACGTCTTGTCCTCGACCGTGAAGCGGCGGCTCGCCGTGCCGATCCCGCCCTTGAACTGGTGGCAGATCATCCCTGTCCCGCCTCCGACGTTGCCTTCGGTGACGGGGCCGCTCTTCGCGCTGTCGAGCGCCCGAAACGCGTCCTGCTTCGAGACGTGAAACCCGTTGATGTCGTTGAGCGACCCATCCCATGTCTCGGCGACGACGGGGAGAGACCAGTCGAAGTTGAAACCCTTGTGCACCAGCCATTCGATCACGGCGTCGCGTACCACCCCGACGGAGTGTGTGTTGGTGATCATCACGGGGCCCGCGAGGAACCCCGATTCCTCGAGCCACGTGGTTCCCGTCATTTCGCCGTTGCCGTTGAGCGTGAACCATCCGGCCATGACGGGATCGCCGTTCGTGGCACCGCGCGGCAGCACCGCGGTGACGCCGGTGCGGACCGGCCCCTGCCCCACGACGAGCGGCCCGTTCCCCGACACGATGGTCACCTGCCCCACCGTCACCCCGGCGACGTCCGTGATCGCGTTGAGCGGCCCGGGAGTGCCGTCGAACGGTACGCCGAGGTCGCGGGCGCGTGGTTTCGGCGCAGCCTGAGCCGAGAGCGAGACGGGCAGGGAGCACAGGGCCAGGGCGAGGATGGCGGTCGGTCTCACGCGGACTCCTTGCGGCGGATGTGAATGGTCGTTTCGACGGTCGCGTAGACCGTCCCTTCGCGGTCGGTCCAATCGACCCGGTACTGGCGGTCGATCTTGGGCTCGGCGGCGAGGAGCGTGCGGATCGCGTCAGTCTCCCGCTCATCGATGGCGAACGTGGCATACACGGTCGTGCGGCAGACCTTCTTGAACCTGATGCTCGCGCCCTTGTCCCACACGACGTAGTCGGGACCGAGCAACTTCATGAGCATCACCATGTACTGGCCGTCAGTGGCGGCGTAGAGGCAGCCGCCGAACATCGTTCCGACGTAGTTCCGCGTTTTCCAGCCAAGCGGCAGCTGGACGCGCACTTCGCGCCAGTCGGCGGCGAGATAGACGAGCCGGCCACCGGTGCGGCGGAACGCCGGGAACCAGTTGAATCCCCAGCGGACGAGGCGGGACCGGAACGACTCCGCCACGCCTCCGCTCAGCCCTTCAGGTAGAGGCGGTCAGGATCGAGCACGTCGCGCAACAACTGCAGCTCGCGCGCGGTCGGCGGCGCGATCTCGCGCAGGGTCGTGCGCGCCATGAGCGGCCACCCCACCCCTGCGCGGACCTCGCTGACGCTGACGCCGGGGTAGAGCGCGGCCAGCACCAGCTCGCCGCTCTTCGCGTCGGCCTCGAGCACGCCCTTGTCGGTGATCACGGTGACGGGACCCTGACCGGGCATCCTAAACGCGGAGCGCGGCGTGCCGCGATAGCGGTGTCCCGGGCTCGTGACGAAGTCCACCTGCTCGGGAAACGTCCGCGGCCCGAGCTTCGCGACGATCAAGGTGCGCCGCGCGTGGGCGGCGATCTCCGTGGCACCGCCCGAGCCGGGGAGCCGCACGGTGGGGTGCGCGTAGTCGCCGATGACGGTGGTGTTGATGTTGCCCCAGCGATCCACCTGCGCGCCGCCCAGGAACCCGACCTCGATGCGGCCGTTTTGCAGAAAACATTGAAACACGTCCGCCATGCCGCACACCATCAACGAGCCCGTGACGAGCGCCGGGTCGCCGATCGAGACGGGCAGCCGCGAGGGCGTGGCCCCCACGGCGCCGGATTCGTAGATCAGCACCAGGTTCGGCGCATGGGTCGCACGGGCGAGGTTGCAGGCGAGGTTGGGGAGCCCGATCCCGACGAAGACGACGTCGCCGTCGGCCAGCTCGCGCGCCGCCACCGACGCCATCATCTCATCGGCGCTAAAAACCATAGTTGACCCCGGCGCACACCTGCTGACTGGCCCGCAGCCGTTCGACGAGTCCCGGGTGCCGGGCGAGGTAGCCCGAGCGGTCTTCGACTCCCAGGACGAACTCGTCCAGGTAGCCGGTGAGGCGGGCCGGATCGCGGGAAATCTTCTCCCACCCGACGTAGAACTCGTTGTCGCGATCGTAGAAGCCCTGCGCATAGGACGGGTGCGCCCCCCACGGCTCGACCACGACGCCCGAGACGATCACGCCGGGGATCAGCGTGCGATTGGGGTCGGCCCGGATCACGGCGGTGTCGACCAGCTCCTCCACGACGACGATGACGCGCTGCGACGCGAATGCCGCTTCCTTCTGCACGCCGACGAGGCCCCAGATCTGTGTATTGCCCGCCGCGTCGGCGCGCTGCGCGTGGATGATGGTCACATCAGGATTCAGCGCGGGGACGGTCGCGAGCTGCTCCCCGGTGTAGGGGCAGACGACGTTCTTGATTGCGGGGTTCGCCCGTGGCAGGTCGGTGCCGGCGTAGTCACGCATCGTCCAGAACGGCAGCCGGGCGGCGCCGGCGGAAAACCGCGCCACCATCCCGAAATGCGAGTACTCCTCGAGCTCGAGGGACGGCGCAGCCCCTTCGGTCGCCCGGCGGAAGGCGTGCAACGAGCCTACGCCGGGATTACCGGCCCAGGAAAAGATCAGCTTCCGGGCGCAGCCGGCGGCGATCATCTGATCGTAGATCAGATCGGGGGTGAGCCGCGCCAGTGTGAGATCGCGACGGCGCTGCCGAATGATCTCATGGCCTGCAGCGAAGCAGATGAGATGGGTGAAGCCTTCGATGACCACGGTGTCGCCGTCGTGCACGTAGCGGGCGATGGCATCGTGCATGCTCAACACCTTGGAAGCGCTATCGGTCATCGGCTATCGGCTAGCGGCTGAGCTCAGACAGGCATTGGTCCAGAATGGCGAGCGCCGTGTCCACATCGTATTCATCGACGACAAGTGGCGGGGCGAGACGAAGGGACGTCTTTCCCGCGCCGAGCAGCAAGAGACCCTTCGAAAAAGCCAGGCGCTCCAGCTTTGCGACGAGCTCAGGATAGGGCTCGCGGGTCTGCCTGTTCTTGACGAATTCGATTCCGATCATCAGACCTTTCCCGCGCACCTCGCCGATCATCGCGTGGCGCTCGGCGAGCTTGTGCAGTCCGGCCATGAGCCGGGGTCCCATCTTCGTTGCG
>DASTHG010000148.1:0-11624 GCA_035718325.1 Gemmatimonadales bacterium
TCCAACCAGGTCGTCGTGTACGGAGAGCGCTGACGCACGTCTTGCGGCCCGTCGATATCTGACTATTGTCAGATAATGGACGGGATCCCCCAAGTCCGCAGCTTCAATCGCACGGTCACGCAGCGCGTCGGTGCGCTCGACAGTCATTTTCTCGGCCGGGCGCGCTCGCTCGGCGCGTCGCGGGTGCTGTTCGAGATCGGGGCGCAGGGCTGCGACGTGCGCCAGCTGCGGGCCCGTCTGGACCTGGATTCGGGTTACATGAGCCGTCTGCTGCGCGGCCTGGAGCGCGAGCGATTGATCCGCACCGCTCCCTCCGCCCGGGATGCCCGCGTGCGCGAGGTGACGCTGACCAGGGCGGGCCGGCGAGAGCTCGCGGTACTGAACCGGCTCTCGGACCAGGTGGCCCGGTCGGTCCTCGCCCCCCTCAGTGAGACGCAGCGCACCGCCCTCGTCTCGGCGATGGGTTCGGTGGAACGGCTGTTCCGCGCGAGTGCCGTCCGCCTCCAGGTCGTCAACCCGCGAACCCGGGGCGCCGGGTACTGCCTCGAGCAGTATTTCGCGGAGCTGGCCGTGCGCTTCGACGCCGGATTCGATCCGACGCGCGGGATATCGGCGAATGCGGATGAGCTGACGCCGCCGCGCGGCTACTTCGTGCTCGCGACACTGCATGGAGAGCCGGTAGGATGTGGCGCGCTCAAATGCCATCGTGCCTTCGGCGAGGTCAAACGCATGTGGGTGGCGCAGTCGTCTCGGGGGCTGGGGATCGGCTGGCGCATCCTCGGGCGCCTCGAGGAGCTGGCGCGACGGCGGCGCATTCCACTGCTCCGTCTCGAGACCAACAAGTCGCTGAAAGAGGCGCAGGCACTGTACCGGGCGAACGGATACCGCGAAGTGCAGGCCTTCAACGACGAGCCCTACGCGCACCACTGGTTCGAGAAGCGCCTCTAAAGCTCGAGCTCCAGCCGCGACGCGAAGACGAGTCGGTTTCCGAAGGGCGTCGTTCCGAAGCCGACGCTGAGGCCGAGCGTGGTGTCTCTGCCCAAGTCGAGTTCGAGGCCGGGAAAGATCTGGTGCACCTGGGTTGATGCGCCGAGCGGGCCGGTGTTCTCTCCGACCGCGCCATGATACTCGATCCGCACCGTCGCGGCGGCGGAAACCCGGTACGCGACCACCGCGGACGGCTCGAATTCCCATTCTTGCTCCGTGCCCCCCGCCTCGCCGGCGCCCAGATCGCGCTCGAAGTTGGCGTTGAAGCCGAGCCGCATCGCCCCAAACCGCCGCTCGAGAATCGGGGTCAGCTCGAGCGTGGGGGAGGAACCGCCATACGCCGGCCGCGGCGCCTCGATTTCGGCGCTGAACCCGACGTCGACGGGCAAGCGCCACTGCCGGGGCGCGCTCACGCGGGTCCGCAGCCGCCAGCCGGCGAATTGCGGCCCCAGGCCGGGGCGATAGGCACTCAGGAGGTACGCCGAGGCTTCCCACCAGGAGGTGATCCCGTGGGCCAGCTCGAAGGTGAGATGGGTCTGATTCTGAGTCGGCGCAACGGTGCCGTCGAACGCGATCGTACCTCGGGCGACATGGTTCAAATGCGTCTCGAGTTCCCACTCACCTCGGGCCAGGGTCGCAGCGGGATACACCGCGATTTCGAACGAGTCTTGGGAGGCCAGGGAGCGAACGGCGAGGAACAGCGCAGCGCCGACTGAGACCATCGTCCGATTCCGCAATCTTCCGATCCTGTGGAGATGAAGGACACGAGGAAGCCAGCGGTGGGGAATGAAACCCTAGGTGGCGGCTCGAGTCAAGACTACTTGAAAAACATTCTCATCCTGTCTCTTCACCGTCTCCCATCATGTGGGTGCACGTCGAGGCGCGGGGACTCGTGCTCGCCAACCGCTACCGGCGGATGCCGAACCCCACGATTCCCCTCGACCAGACGACGGACGCACCGCTGGTGGACAGCATCATGGGAAACCGCGTCACCGGTTCGAAAGTCGTCTTCGCGCGAACGACGATCCAGGCCAATCGCGCGGGGCCGCGCCGCATGCGGTTCGGCTACTCCGACGGCGCGGTCGTCTATCGGAACGGTCAGCCGCTCTTCTTCGGGATGAACGCCTCGCGGCTGCGCTCGCCCGACCTCGCTCTCTCCGCGCTGGATCGGGTCGGGAAGCGGCCCCAACGAGTTGCTGTTTGCGGTGACCGAGTACACGGGCGGGTGGGCATTCTGGGCGCGACTGGAGCCGTCGGTTTTTTTTTCGCCGTGAGATTGCGAGACCTCGGGGGGGTACGTATCGTGTGGCGGCGCGCGATCAGGCCACACACGGACCCCCTACGAGGAGTCGGGAATGGCGCAGGCGTCGGAGCGGAACCAGGAACGAATCATCGCCAACCAGAAGCGGATTATCCACAACCAGCGTCGGTTGCTGCGGATCCTGGACAACGAAGAGAAGATCATCCGCAACCAGAAAGCGATCATCAAGAACCAGAAGAAGATCCTCTCGAACCAGAGTAGGATCTACGCCAAATAGACACTCCTCCTACGTCGCGTCGATGACGCGGTCCATGGCGTCCCGGTAGGCGCGCCAACGCGCGATCTCCGCGCTCAAGGCGCGCCGTCCCGGCGGGGTCAGCTCGTAGTAACGCGCCAGCCGATTGTTCTCGGTCGTTCGCCAATAAGACGTCACCCACCCACTTCCCTCATAGCGGTGCAGAGCAGGGTACAGCGACCCCTGTCCGATTCGAAAGGTGTCGCGCGACACCTTGCGGATACGATTGGTGATCCCCCACCCATGGATCGGCTCGAGCGACAGCGCCTTGAGAATCAGCACGTCGAGTGTTCCCTGCATCACCTCGGCGACCGCAGTCACGGGCGGCTGCTCCTGTTGGTGTGAAAGGGGAGTATATGTGGTTTCTTCTGTCGACGCAAAAGGGAAGAAACCGGACTTGCGCAACTGGGCACGACCGGTATCATATCCCCCGGTTCGTCGGGGGACTGTCCGACCACATGGTCCATTGACGGGTGGAGCATGTGGTACGTTCAGCCCCCGTTTCACATCTTGGTTTCAGCACACCAGCACGCCCACGGAGGGTCGATGGTCACTCGGGTGTCAGCGCTCACTCTGGTTGCGATCTTGCTCGGCGGCGTCTCTGCCGCGGCCCAGGCACCCGGCGGGAAACTCGAGGGCGTAGTGCGCTCCCGTGGCATCGCCTCGTCCGGGGCAAGAGTCACCGCGACGAACCAGGCCACCGGATCGGTGACCCGCGCGACCTCGGCCGCCGACGGTCACTACACCATCGCCGGGCTCGCGCCGGGCGCCTACACCGTCGCCGCGTCGCTGCCAGGCCTGCGTGCGGTGTCCAACCGCGACGTGCAGCTCACCGCGGATGCCGCCGTCACGGTCGATTTCGACCTGCAGCCGCTGACCCTGGAGGCCGTCACGGTAACGGCCATGCTGCGCGAGCAAGCGCTCGCCAAGGTGCCGTTTTCCATCGCCGCCCCGACCGAGCAGGCTCTGCGCGTTCGCGGGGCGGACAACATCGAGGCAATCGCCGCCAACGTGGCCGACTTCAGTGTGCAGAACCTGGGACCCGGCCAGAGCCAGGTCGCGATGCGCGGGGTCTCCTCGGGTCAGGTCGCGCGCGACCAGCCGGGCGTGAAGGAAGAAGTGGGCGCGTACCTCGACGAAGTCCCGGTTTCGCTGTCGTTGTTCACGCCGGACCTCGATCTGTTCGACATGTCGCGCGTGGAGGTGTTGCGCGGTCCCCAGGGGACGCTGTTCGGCGCCGGCTCGCTCGGCGGCACGGTGCGCTACATCTCGAACCAGCCGCAGCTCGGCGTCCGCGAGAATGTCGTCGAGACGGGGGCGAGCTGGATCGACCAGGGCGGCACGGGGAATGACGCCAAGCTCGGCTTCAACCAGCCGCTCGGCGATCAGGCGGCGGTGCGCCTCGTCGGCTACAGCAATCAGCTGGGCGGCTACATGGATGCCGTGCAGCCCAATCTGCGCATCGACGAGAACGTCAATAGCGGGTCGCGTACCGGCGCCCGGGCGGCGTTCCGCGTGAGCCCCAGCGGTCGCCTGACGATCACCCCGCGGATCGCCTTCCAGCGGGTGACCATGAACGGCTGGAACCGGATCGATACGTTCAACATCCTGGCCAATCCCTATACGACGTCGCGCCCCGCGGTGGCGCTCGGCGGGCGCCGCCTCTTCACGCAGTTGGCCGAGCCGTTCACGGACGACTTTCTGCTCGCCGATCTGAACGTGCGCTACAACTTCGGCGGCGTTACGCTGACCTCGGTCAGTGCCTGGACGCACCGCAACGTCCTCGTAGTGCGCGACGGCGGGGCGCTGAGTGCCAGCATTCTGGGCGCCAGCATCGGGCTGCCGGAGAACATCTACTCGCTCGACGCGTCGCTCAACGACGCCACCAAGACCAACGTCGCCACGCAGGAGCTCCGGCTTTCGGGCGGACGCGACCGCTTTCGCTGGGTGATCGGCGGGTTCTACGCCGGCAACCACCGGCACTACGGCCAGGACTTGTTGATCGCGGGATTCGACACGCTCGCGGCGCCGATCTTCGGCGCGCCGTACGGTTTCACGCGGGGCATCGACGCGCCCAAAGACCACCTCTTCTGGTCCGATCTGCACTACTATCTGCGGCAGACCGCGGCGTTCGGCGAGGCGACGGTGCCGCTGGGAGAGCGGCTCGATCTCACCGCCGGGATCCGCTACTACAATTTTCACGAGCAGCGCGACCAGATCTTCGATGGCTTCTTCGGCAACAACGCCAACGGCGTTGCGCTCCTGTCACAGCCCGGGAAGACCTCGGCGAATGGCGTGGCGCCGCGCTTCATCGCGAGCTACAAGCTGTCCGATGCGGTCACCGTCAACGCTCAGGCGTCCAAGGGAGTCCGGTTGGGCGGCATCAACGATCCGCTCAACTATCCTGTGTGCACGAAGGCGGACTCCGTGATCTTCAGCGGCCACAACTCGTGGAAGGATGAGACCGCCTGGAACTACGAGGCGGGGGTGAAGGCACAGAGCGGCCATGCCACCCTCAGTCTCTCCGCATTCGACATGGAAGTCACCGATCTCCAGCTGACGGTCACCGCAGGCACCTGCACGTCGCGGCTCATCCTCAACGCGCCGCAGGCGCGCAGCCAGGGTGTGGAGGCGGAGGTGACCCTCGCGCCCGGCGACCACTGGGACCTCTCGATGTCCGCCGCCCTCAACAACGGCAAGCTGCGTTCCACGCTGAAGGACGGTGCCGGCAACATCATTTCCGGCATCAAGGAGGGCAACCGGCTTCCCAGCGTGCCGCAGGTCCAGCTGAGTGGTGCCGCGACCTATGGATGGTTCGTGGCGGCCGGATCGCGGGCGTTCGTCAGCGGCAGCTATCAGTACACCGGGTCGCATTACACGCTGATCGACGACGAGGCGCCGGGCTTCGGCACGGTGAGTTTCAGCGCGTTGCCGCACCCGATCGGCGGACCATTCACGCAGACGGCGTTCACGTTCGATCCGCTGTTGCCGGGATACAGCATCGTGAACCTGCGCGTCGGCCTGTCCCGTGAGCGGTGGGAGGTTGCGGCCTTCGCGACCAACCTGACCGATACGCGAGCGTTTCTGGCCCTCGATCGCGAGCGCGGCGACCTGGCGCGCGTGGGGTACCTGACCAATCAGCCCCGCGCTATGGGAGTGACGTTGCGGTTCAGCTACTGAGGACGCGGAGGCCGCGTCGAGAGCACTCCTCTGGCGGAGCGTGCGTCCAGGGCTGCGAGTTAACCCTTCAGCTCGCGCGTCATTTCGATCATGGTACGGCGGAACCCCGCGTGCGCGAACAGCCGCTCCGCCACCGCGTTCCCCTCGGCGGTCGTCAGGACGACGCGCGGCACGTCGCGTGCCTTCAGGAATGCCAGGGCCGCCTCGAGTAAAAGGCGGCCGACGCCGCGACCGCGGGATTCCTGATCGACGTAGACGTCGTGCACGACGCCGGCGGGTCCGCGCAGCGCCATGTAATCGTAGCCTTCGACGGCGGCGTAGGCATAACCGATCACGTCCCCGTTTTCGTCCGCTACGAGGACAGCGACATCAGGCCTGCCGAGCTGTGTCTCCAGAAAGGTCGCATAGTCCAGGGGCGTCCGGGGGCGCGTGGCGAGGAAGCGTTGCGCGTCGAGGTTGTAATGCGCCTCGACGAGGAGGGCGCCGAGCCTGCCGATGCGGGGCAGGTCGGCTTTCGTTGCTGGGCGGACAATGACGGTGGGAGCGTTCGACGACTTGGGTGGCGTCATGAGGGCAATGTAACTCTACTCTGCAGTCTTCTTCATCTCCGCTTCATCCGCTGACCAGAACGGCACCGGTAGGTTGCCTTTCGTGTAGATCGCTACAACCCACGGCGAAGGAGCCTCGCCATGTCGATGCGCACAGCTAGCCATCCTTGGGTAAGCGCGATTCTCGTCGGTGGCATCGCGTGTTCGGGGGGCACCACCGCGCCGAACTCCGTTGCCACATCCCTCGTTTCCGTTTCACCAATCGGCGGCGTCACGAGTGTGGCTCCCAACACCCCGATTGTGATCGCGTTTAGTCATGCGATGGGATCCGGCATGGAGATGTACGTCTCCTTGCATGAGGGCGACGTAACCGGTCCGGCGGTTCCTGGTGTCATGATGTGGTCCAGCGACCGGATGACGTTGACGTTCACACCAACGGACTCCCTGAAGTCCGCGACGGCGTATACCCTCCACGTAGGTGGCGGGATGAAGGACGCCGATGGCAACCTGATCGACATGACGGCGCACGGCATGATGGGCGGGCAGTGGGCCTCGAGCTCGATGATGAACGGTGCCGGCATGATGGGTGGCGGGGGTCCGATGAGCGGGCAAGAGATGGGGCCGGGCTGGATGGGCAGTAACGGGATGTACGGCATGGTGTTCCACTTCACGACGGCATAGCCCGACGGAGCGGTGTGTCCAGGGCACTGGGGTCTGGTTAGGTTGAAGGCGATGGCTATGATCGCAGGACGTCAGCGACCCACCCCGATTAATAGGGCGTTTGCCAGTTTCTTGGCGCTGAGTCTTGCCGCGTCCCAGTTTCCTGTTTCGGCAAGCGCGGCCGGACACAACTGCACGAGTGCTCCCGCGATGACCGCGACGGCCATGGTTATGTCCGCGGCCCACTCGGGCGCCGGCTGCGCGCATACTGAGGCCTGCGCACCAACCCTGTGTTGTACCGGCGCGGCGCCAGGTCTGCCTCAGGCTGGGGTCCTTCAGACTGCTTCGGCCTGCCCAACCTCGGCGACTCACGCTTCGAATACCCGGGTCCCCCGTCTCTTCGTGGGCGGACCCCCGACACCACCTCCCAACAGCTGATCCTCCTCGCCTGTAGGGCGAGTGGCGTAGCGACCGGACTCTCTGGTCGCTGGTAACACGTCCGCTCCGGTCTTGATACCGGGACATGAGGATCACATGAACGCGCAACACCCCCTTCGTGTTTTGGGAGCAGCCGCGCTGGCGCTCGTGATGTCTTGGCATAGCGTGGTCGCCCAAGCGACTTCGCCGGAGACGCTCACCGTCGTTGAAGCGACGCGGATCGCGCTGGAGGCGAACCCGATGCTCCGTGCCGCCCGCTACTCGGCGGAGGCAGCGGCGCAGCGAATTGGACCATCGGGCACTCTGCCGGACCCTCAGCTCCAGCTTGGGCTGATGAACCGAATGGTCTCGCAGTTCGGCTCCACGTCGGACCCGATGACGATGAACCAGGTGCAGCTGATGCAGATGCTGCCGTGGCCTGGAAAACTCGGGAATGCTCGCCGCGCGGCGGAGCACTCGGCCGATGCCGCCCGGGCGGACGCAGACGACCAGGCCCTGATGCTCGCAGCACAGGTCCGCATGGCCTATTACGAGGTCGCCGATGCGGACCGGGCTCTCGACGTCATGCGGCGCACCCAGGGCCTGCTGCGCGACTTTCTCCAGGTCAGCACGACCATGTACGCCGTCGGGAGCGCGGTGCAGCAAGACGTCTTGCGGGCACAAGTGGAGGTGGCCCGCATGGGCGAAGAGATCACCCGCATGGGGCAGGAGCGCGTGGCGATGGCGGCGCGGCTGAACGCACTGCTCGGACGCGAGGCGAGCGTTACAGTCCCCGCACTGGAGCTGCCTGAGCCCGGCGATTCGCTCTCGCCAGTGGACTCGCTCGTCGCGCTCGCCTTGGCCCGTCGCCCGGCCCTTCAGGCAGGGACGGAGCGCCTCGCCGCGGCGGACGCCGCGCTGGCCGGAGCTCGACGCGAGCTGTACCCGGATTTTCAATTGGGATTCGCCTACGAGAGCCGCCCGGCCTTTCCGGACATGATGAGTCTCATGGTCGGCATCAGCCTGCCGATCTTCGCTGGCGGCCGGCAGCTGCCTATGCGACGCCAGATGGCCGCGATGCGGGACATGTCCGCGGCCGAGCTGCTGAGTCTCAGGAACGAGACGACTGCGCGCCTTGTCGAAACGCGGGCGCGGGCCGTGCGCGATCGCGACCTCGTCCAACTCTACCGCTCCAGTATTCTGCCCCAGGCGCGCGCCGCGGTCCAGGCCGCGCTCTCCAGTTACCGCGTCGGGCGCGTCGCGTTCATGCAGCTCGTGGATAACCAGATGATGGTGAACCAATACGAGATCGAGACCATTCGGTTGCTCGCCGACTACCAAGAGGCCCTGGGAGAGCTGGCCGCGTTGACGGGAGGACAGTCATGAACCGCTTTGTCGTCGCCGGCTTGGCCGGCCTGCTTGTGTCCGCCGCCTGCCGAGCCAAACCGGCACCAACGGACATGGCTGCAATGCCTGGCATGTCGACGGGAGCTGCGGACGCCGCGAAGCCGGCGGGCGAACGGCAGCCCGTGCGCCTGACTGCCGCACAGGCCCAGGCCCTTGGCGTCACCTACACGGTGGTCACCCGCGGTCCGCTGAGCCGCAGCGTGCGGACTGTGGGACAGGTCGTCCCGGCAGAGCCCGACCTCGCCGAGATCACCCCGAAGATCGACGGGTTCGTGGACCGGTTGTTCGTGGACGCCACCGGCATCCAGGTCAGGCGTGGCCAGCCGCTCCTGGCGCTCTACAGCCCGATGCTCGTCTCGGCGCAGGAAGAGCTGCTCACCGCATTGCACCTCGCCCAAGCGATCGATTCGACCGCGCCCGAGGCCCGGCGCAACGCCCAGGATCTCGTGACCGCGGCGCGGCGGCGGCTCGCATACTGGGACATCTCGGCGGAGCAGATCGAGCGCCTGGAACGGACCGGCGAGGTCACCAAGACGTTGACGCTCGTGGCGCCGTTCGATGGGGTTGTGATGGAAAAGATGGTGGTGGCTGGCCAGAGCGTCATGCCGGGGATGAAGCTGTACCGCTTGGCGAATCTGTCGACCGTGTGGGTGGAAGGCGAGGTGTTCGAGCAGGATCTCGCCCTCATCAGGGTCGGCGCGCCGGTGCGCGTCGAGCTGACCGCCTATCCCGGCCAGACGTTCAAGGGACAGGTGAGCTTCGTGTGGCCAGTAGTCGACGAGCAAAGCCGCGCTGGAAAAGTGCGCGTGGCGCTCGCCAACACCGGGGGCCTCATCAAGCCGGGGATGTACGCCACGTTGTTGTTCGACGCTACCGTGGGACGAGATGCGTTGAGCCTGCCGTCGGAAGCCGTCGTCCTGACTGGCGAGCGAAACCTGGTGTTTGTGGTGAGCAAGGACGGCGCGCTCGAGCCGCGCGAGGTGACGCTCGGCGCGCGCGCCGGCGCCCGAATCCAGATCATGCGCGGCGTGGCGGAGGGCGAGCGGGTGGTCGGGTCGGCGAACTTTCTCGTCGACGCGGAGTCGCGCTTGTCGGCAGGCGCGGGAATGGCCGGGATGCCGGGGATGGAGTCCAAGCCATGATCGCCAATGTGATCGCCTGGTCGCTGCGCAACCGGTTCCTCGTTTCCCTTGCCACGGCGGCACTGGTCATCGCCGGGATTTGGGCGATCCGCACGACGCCCGTGGACGCTTTGCCCGATCTGTCTGACGTCCAAGTCGTCATCCAGACAGACTTCAGCGAGCAGGCGCCACAGATCGTGGAGGATCAGGTCACCTACCCCATCGCCTCCGAGATGCTCAAAGTGCCGGGCGCGCGCGTGGTCCGGGGATTCTCATTCTTCGGGACCTCACTCGTCTATGTGCTGTTCGAGGACGGCACCGACCTCTACTGGGCGCGTTCACGAGTGCTCGAGTACATGAACGGGTTGCGGCAGCGGCTGCCACAAGGCGTCGAGCCGACCTTGGGCCCGGACGCCACTGGTGTGGGCTGGGTGTTCGAGTACGTCCTGGAGAGCGACTCGCTCGACCTGGCCCAATTACGGACGTTGCAAGACTGGTACATCCGCTACCAGCTCACGGCGATCCCCGGCGTCTCGGAGGTCGCGAGCCTGGGTGGTTTCGTAAAGCAATACCAGGTCGAGGTCGATCCCGAGCGCCTGCGGGCGTTCCACATTCCGGTGATGCGCGTCGTGGAGGCGATCGGGGCCCACAACGCCGACGTCGGCGCGCGCGTGATCGAGATGGGCGGGCGCGAGTACATGATCCGCGGTCTCGGCTATCTCCGCACGGTGACGGACATCGGCAACGTGGCCGTCGGCTCGACCATGAACGGCACGCCGATCCGCGTGTCCGACGTAGCCACGGTGCAGATCGGGCCGGCCCCGCGCCGCGGCGCAGCCGATTTGAACGGTCGGGGCGAGGTCGTCGCCGGCATCGTGATCATGCGGTTCGGCTCGGACGCGCTGAAGACGATCGAAGCCATCAAGGCCCGCGTTGGGGAGATACAGCGGACCCTCCCCGCAGGGGTGCGGCTCGTTCCCGTGTACGACCGCTCGGACCTGATTCACCGCGCCATCGGGAACCTGCGTCGCACGTTGCTGGAGGAATCGCTGATCGTGGCGGCGATCTCGCTCTTGTTCCTGCTGCACCTGCGCTCCGCGCTGGTGGCGATCGCCACGCTGCCACTCGGCATCCTGTTCTCGTTCCTCGTGATGCGCTGGATCGGTGTCAACGCCAACATCATGAGCCTGGGCGGCATCGCCATCGCCATCGGGGCGATGGTGGACGCCGCCATCGTGATGATCGAGAACATGCACAAACATCTTGAGCGGGGCGGGGATCGGCCGCGCTGGGAGGTCGTGTTGGCGGCGACCAAGCAGGTCGCCCCGCCGCTCTTTTTCTCCCTGTTGATCATCGCCGTGTCGTTCCTACCGGTGTTCTCGCTCGAGCAGCAGGAGGGAAGGCTGTTCAAGCCGCTGGCGTTCACGAAGACATTCGCCATGGTAGGGGCGGCCCTGCTTTCCATCACCCTCGTGCCTGTGCTGATGGGGTATCTCGTGCGCGGCAGGATCCGGCCACAGGACGCGAACCCCGTGAACCGGGGGCTGATGCGCGTCTACCGGCCGGTGATCGCGTGGGTGTTATGGCACCCGTGGCAGGTCGTGGCAGGAGCTGCCGTGTTGCTCGCCGCGACGGCGCTTCCCTGGAGCCGCCTCGGCAGTGAGTTCATGCCGCCACTCGACGAGGGATCGCTGCTCTTCATGCCCACCACCGTGCCGGGCGTGTCGATCGCACAGGCGCGGGAGGTC
>DASTHG010000149.1:0-3250 GCA_035718325.1 Gemmatimonadales bacterium
GTCGCGCAGCGTGCCGATCTCGGAGGTGACGTGAACGCGGGGCATAGGGGCAGGAAAGGTAATGCGTAGTCGGTTATCGGTCGTCGGTTCAACCGATGACCGACAACCGACGACGCCTTTATCGATTTGTGAGTGCGAAGCTCAACGTCTCGAGTTCCAGCGCCATGTTGACACTTTGCACCGCGACGTCGTTGGGAACCACCAACGGGACCGGGGCAAAATTGAGGATCGCCTTCACCCCGGCGCGGACGAGCCGGTCGGCGACCTCCTGCGCCGCCTCGGCCGGGGTCACGAGGATCGCGATGTCGGTCGGCTCCTTCTTGAGATCGGCTTCGAGCAGTTTGATGTCGCGCACCACCAGCCCGTTGGAGCGGGCGCCGATTTTCTTGGGATCCTTGTCGTAGATCGCCGCGACGTCGAAGCCGTGCTGGCGGAATCCGCGGTAATGCAGCAGCGCCCCACCCATCTTCCCCGCCCCGACGAGTACCACGCGGTGCGTGCGCTTGAGCCCCAGAATGTCGCGGATCCGCGCCGCCAGCTCGGGCACGGAGTAGCCAAGCCCCCGCTTACCGAACGATCCGAAGAACGAAAGGTCTTTGCGCACCTGCGCCGACGTCGTGCCGCCGCGGCGCGCCAATTCGGCCGAGCTGATCGTGGTGAGGCCCTGCGCTGCAGAGTGCTCGAGAAACCGGAGGTACAGCGCCAGGCGGCGAACCGTCGAATCCGAAATCTTGCGCATTATTGTGAATTATTTCACAATCCCCCCTCTCGGCGCAAGTCTGGCCGCTCGTGGGACCAGCGCCACAGGGCGACGAAGCGCTCCGGCGCGAGCGTCTCGGCCCGTACGCGGGGGTCGAGCCCCAGCTGCGCCAGCGCTTCATCGACGACGTCGGCCGGCCGCCCGGTGAGCGCGCGCAGCACGTTCCGCAACGTTTTGCGTCGCAGACTGAAGCACGCCGCGACGAATGCCCGGAACGCCGGGACATCCTGCGCAGCGACGAGGGGACGCTCGCGCGGCCGCAGCCGGATCACGGCACTGTGAACCTTGGGAGGCGGGGTGAACGATCCCGCCTTGACGGTGAACACCTTCTCGACGTGCGCCTCAACCTGCGCCCCCACCGACAACCCGCCGTACACTTTCGATCCCGGTGCCGACACGATCCGATCGGCCACCTCGTCCTGCACCAGCAGCACGATGAGTGCCGGCCGCTCGCGTAGCGCCAGCTCGATGATCGGCGTGGTGATGTAATACGGGATGTTGCCAACGAACTTCGAATGTCGAATATCGAATGTCGAATGTCGAAATAACTGCGAGTCGAGTCTCAAGACATCACCGGTCACAACTTCGACATTCGTTATTCGATGTTCGGCATTCATCAGTTTGCATTGTTCGGCCAGCGATCGATCCTTCTCGATCGCCACGACCCGCCCCACGCGCGGCGCCAACGCGCGCGTCAGCGTCCCGCTCCCCGCTCCGATTTCGACGACCTGATCGTCGGGCAACGGCTCCAGTGCGTCGACGATGCGGGCCAGGATCCGCGGATCGGTGAGGAAGTGCTGGCCCAGCGATTTCTTGATCAGACTCTGGCGATCAGCAGGGTGCGGTCGTCGGAGGAGGGAGCGCCCCCGGTGAAGGCGGCGAGGTCGGCGAAAATCGCCTCCAGGGTCTGCTGGGCCGGCTTGGTGCGCAGTGCCTGCACGTGTCCGAGCACGCGCTCTTCGCCGAAGCGACGGCCGGCGTCGTCGGTGGCATCGGTGATGCCGTCGGTGAAGAGACAGAGCAGATCCTGGCGGCGCAGCCACGTTTCCTGGCGGTCGCCCGGCGCGCCCGGACTGCCCAGCCCGAGCGGCGGTCGTGTCGCCTCGAGTCGCACGATCGCTCCGCTGTCGCCACGCACCAGAAACGCGTGTGGGTGCCCCGCGTTGGCATAGGCGATGCTGCCGCCGGCGGGATCGATCACGCCGTAAAACAGCGACAAATACATCTCGGTCCGGGCCAGCTCGTTGGCGAGGGATTCCTCCAGCTTGCGCAGCACCTGCGCCGGGGTGCCCGCCGCTTCGGCATGGATTCCGGACGCTGCCATGGCCAGCGCCATGATGAGCGCCGCGCCGAAGCCGTGGCTCGACACGTCGCCGATCATCACACCGACGCGCTCGCCGTGCAATCCCAGGAGGTTGTAGAAATCGCCGCCGACGACGTCGGCCGATCGGCAACGCACGGCGAGATCGACCTTGTTGCCGAGCACGTTCGCGGCGGGGAGCAGCTTGAGCTGCAGGTCGTGCGCCAGCTCGAGCTCGCGGCGCACGCGCTGCTGGCTCAGATCCTTCGCGACGAGGCGCGCGTTTTCGATCGCGGCCCCGACCTGGTTGGCGATCGCCGCCACGAGCTTGCGGTCTCCCGCCGAGAAGGCGTCGGGGCCGATGCGGTCGGTCAGATTGATGACGCCGATCGGGCGGGCCTGATCGCCGGGGGCGCCGTACATGACGGGGACCGCGAGGTACGCCTCCCCGCGATAGCTGCGCCCTCCGCTGGTCCGTGTGCCGATGGTCCCGGTCGTGACGTCGTTGCTCTGGATGCGCATCTCACGGAACGCCCGCGCCGTCACCGACACCGGATCGTCGAGCTCGATCGGATCGACTTCGGTGGTGACCATGCCGCGCGCGGCCACGAGGCGCAGCAGCTGCCGCTCGGGATCGAGCACGAAGAGACTCGCCCGGCGCGCCCCGACGACCGTCGCCACTTCCTGCAGGATGCGCCGCGCCGCTTCGTCGAGCCGGATCGTGTGGCCCAGGATTTCGCTGATCGTATAGACGAGATCGATCTCTTCGTAACGATCGGACAGCTCCGCGGCGACCTGCGCTGCCTCACGCTCCGCTTCGGCGAGGCAGGCGACCGCTTCGAGCACCTGTACGCCCGCGCGCGGGCGCGTGCGCGCGGTGGCGTCGGGGCCGTTGCGCATTTCGACCCAGAACCCCGGGGGCGTGCGAACCGGCTCGAACCACGCCGTCCCTTCCGGCGTCTCGATCGAGCGCCCCGTCCCGTCGAGCGCCTGGGGTAACACCGGCGTCCAGCTCGCGACCGCACCCGCCACAAGTCGGGGCGCGGGGCCGTCGATCCGCCATACGCGCAGGCGCACCCCCCCCAGCTGCTCGAGGACGGGCACCAGCCGTTCGAGTTTGGTCAGCCCGCCCGCAGCACGAGACACACGCTGTTTCCCCGTTCGTTGAATTCGATGGCATCGACCAGATG
>DASTHG010000150.1:0-2738 GCA_035718325.1 Gemmatimonadales bacterium
GACGTATCTCGCCATCAAGATCGGCGTCGGCGTGCTGCCGCCGTTCCTGTTCGCCGGATTGCGCTTCGCCATCGCCGGCGGGCTGCTGCTCGCTCTGGCGCTCGCGTTCGGGGACACGCTCCCGCGCCGCGGGGCAGACTGGCGCACGTCGGCGATCGTCGGCGTCCTGCTGCTTGCCGGCGGCAACGCGTTCGTCGTGTGGTCGGAGCAATACACGCCCTCGGGCGTCGCCAGCGTGTTCGTCGTGACGGTAGCGCTGTGGATGGCCTTCTTCGACGCGACCATCCCGGGCGGCACGAGCCGCCTGACGTGGCGCGTGATCCTCGGATTGCTCGTCGGCTTCTTCGGGACGGCGTTGCTGGTTGGCGCCAACCCGCGCGAGATCCTGTCGGCCGACCTGCGGGGACCGATTGCCTTGACCTGCGCCAGCGCGTCGTGGTCGCTGGGCTCGATTTACGCCAAGCGGCACCCCACGCAGGCGAGCGCGTACATGTCGGCCGCGATTCAAATGCTGGCGGGCGGACTCACCGTGGCGGTCGTCGGGTCGCTGCTCGGCGAATGGAGCCGGTGGCACCTCACCGGGCGCGGCGCCGGGGCGATCGCCTACCTCGTAGTCTTCGGGTCGATCGTCGGCTACAGCGCCTATAGTTACGCGCTGCGCCACGCTTCGGCGACGATCGTCGGCACCTACGCCTACGTGAACCCGGTGATCGCCGTGCTGCTCGGTTGGGCCATCCTGGGCGAACCGATCACCGGCCGAATGGTGGTGGCGATAGTATTGACCCTGGCGGCGGTGGTGTGGATACAATTGTCGCACAAGACGCCATCCGCTATCGGCCGTCAGCGGTCGGCAACGACACAGCCGATAGCCGACAGCCGACAGCGCCTTCGGAGGCGGCATGAACGACGAACTCACCCTCGATCCGCAATCGTGGGACGAATTGCGCGCCCTCGGGCACCGCATGCTCGACGACATGGTCGATTACCTGGCCGCGGTGCGGGAGCGGCCGGTGTGGCAGCCCTTCCCGGACGCCGTGCGGGCGCGGCTCGCTGAGCCGCTGCCGCACGAGGGGAAGCCCGCGGCAGCGGTCTATGAGCAGTTCAAACGGGACGTGCTCCCCTATCCCCCCGGCAACATTCATCCGCGGTTCTGGGGCTGGGTGATCGGCACTGGGACGCCGCTCGCGATGCTCGCCGACATGCTCGCGTCGGGAATGAATCCGCAGGCAGCCGGTGTGCAGGAGGGGGCGCGCCACGTCGAGGAGCGCGTCATCGCGTGGCTCGCCGAAGCGATGGGATTCCCCGCCGGTTCGAGCGGCCTGCTCGTCTCCGGCGGCTCGATGGCGAACCTCGTCGCCCTCGCCGTCGCGCGGCAGGCCCAGGCGGGCTTCGACGTGCGCGAGCTGGGTGTGGGCGACGGCGCGCCGCAGCTGGTCGTCTACGCGTCCACCGAGGTCCACAGCTCGGTGAAAAAGGCTGTCGAGTTGATGGGCCTGGGACATCGCAATCTCCGCCTCATTCCCGTGGACGCGGCCTACCGTATCGACGTGGCGGCCTTGCAAGCCGCGATCGCGGCGGACCGCGCGCAGGGCCGGCGGCCCATCTGCGTCGTCGGGAACGCCGGCACTGTGAACACCGGGGCCACCGACGATCTCGCTGCGCTCGGGCGCCTGTGCCGCGCGGAGCACATCTGGTTTCATGTCGACGGCGCCTTCGGGGCGCTGGTGCGGCTGACTCCCGAGCTCGCCCCCATCGTCCAAGGTCTCGAGTCGGCCGATTCGGTCGCCTTCGATCTCCACAAATGGGGCTACCTGCCGTTCGAGGTCGGGTGCACGCTGGTGCGGCACCCGGACGTCCATCGCGACACCTTCGCCGCGGCGCCGAGTTATCTCGGGGCGACGGCGCGCGGGCTCGCGGCGGGCGGCGTGCTCTTCGCCGATCTCGGAATCCAGCTGTCGCGCGGGTTTCGTGCCCTCAAGGTATGGATGGCGTTCAAGACGCACGGCGCTGACCTGATCGGCAAGCTGATCGCGCAGAACGTGACGCAGATCCGTTACCTCGTTACGCTGGTCGAGGCCCATCCCCAGCTCGAGTTGTTGGCACCGGCGCCGCTCAACATCTGCTGTTTCCGCTACGTCGCGCCCGGGCTCGAGGCGACCACGCTGAATGCGCTCAATCAGGAGATCCTCTGGCGGCTGCAGGAGAGCGGCGTGGCCTTGCCATCGCACACGGTACTCGACGGCCGCTTCGCGATCCGCGTCGCCAACACGAACCAGCGCAGTCGACGCGAGGATTTCGATCTCCTGGTGAAGACGGTGGTGGAGATTGGGGACGCGGTGAGATCGGAGAAGGTTGTGGAGGTTGGTGGAGGTCGGTATGTCCGTTAGCCGCGACGCGGTCCTCCTCGTCGTCGATGTGCAACAGGGGTTCGATCAGTACAATGATTCCCTGCACCGCAACAATCCCGAGCTCGAGCGGAATATCGGGCGATTGCTCGACCGCTGGCGGGCGACGGGACGGCCGGTGGTCTTCGTGCAGCACGTCTCGCGGCTGCCGCAGTCGCCGCTGCGTCCCAATCAGCCCGGTGTCGAGATCAAAGCCGACGTGCGGCCGCGCCCCGGTGAGCCGGTGGTGCAGAAGTCGGTGAACAGCGCCTTCATCGGGACGTCGCTCGAAGCCGACCTGCGCGCGGCCGGGCGGCAGACCCTGGTGGTGACGGGCATGCAAACCAACTTGTG
>DASTHG010000151.1:0-5704 GCA_035718325.1 Gemmatimonadales bacterium
TTCCATCGCGCGCGTATGCCCGCCGCGATGCGGGTACTCCCACGGCGCTTTGGTCGCGTTGACGTAGTCTTTGATGTGCTCGATGTTCTTGCCCCGCTCGAGCATCAGGACCTGCAGCCCTTTCTCCGTGAGCTCCTTCGCGGCCCAGCCACCGGAGATCCCCGATCCCACCACAATCGCGTCGTATGTTCGAGACTGCACCGTGCCCTCCACAGAGTTGGCTCTCAAGTATGCTGCGGTTGGTCATGGTCAATCAATGCTCGTCGGCGAGTCCGTCTCCGGGCTCGACTCCCCAACAGCCCCGCGGCGTTCAATGGGATCCCACTACTCAATACGAGCGAACGCCCGCACAGGAAACGACCCCATCCCGCGCACCTTCACTGGAACGGCGAAAAATCGAAAACCGCTGTCGGGCAAGCGCTCGAGGCCTGTCAGGTGCTCGACGATCGTCACGCGGGCCCCGAGCAGGATGGTGTGGGCGGGTCGCGTCCCATCAGCGGGGTCATCGATGTTGAGCGAATCGATGCCTACGAGCACCGCACCCTGATGCACGAGATACTCCGCGGCGTCACTCGTGACGTACGGGTTGCCGCTGCCGTATGCGGGCGTGCCCCAGTGCCGATCCCACCCGGTATGAATCAGCACCGCGCGATCCTCGACAGGAATGCCCGCGAACGCATCGCGGTCTACAACGCGGCCCATCCCCACGCGGCGAATCACGACGCCGTCGAGATCGGCGAGCCGGTCGAGCGGCAAATCGGCGAGATCCGCGCCGTCGGCGTAGCGATGTGACGGCGCGTCGACGTACGTCCCCGTGTTCGCGATCATCTCGATCTTGCCGATCTGAAATTCCGTCCCCGCCGCGTAGCGCGTGTGCGACGCCGTTCGACTCAGGTGATCGCTGATCACCGGTGACGGGAGACCTGGATAGGTCACCATCCCGTCGGACACCACGTGGCTGAGGTCGATGAGACCGCTCACCGCTTACCGCTCACTGTTCACGCCTTTCGCCTCTTCGAGGTACCCCCCGGCGACTCCACCGACCACCATGAGCAATCCTAGCGTGCCGACTGCCGTAAGCCGCTGGCTGAACAACGCGAACGCCAGCACAGCCCCGACGACCGGCTCGATCGTCGCCGCGACCGAAGTGGGCGCCGCGTCGATCCGCTTGGCGGCATTGAAGAACAGCACGTTGGCGAGGACCACCGTCCCGGCGGCGAGCAGCGCGGTGTAGATCCAGGCTCCCGCCGTGGGTGGGGGAAGCGGCGGCCTTCCGGTCGCAACCAGCACCACGCCCAGAATGACAATGCCGCCCACGATTTCGAGAAACAGCACCTTCATCGGCCCGTACTGCGGGACCGCATAGCGCGCCAGCAGCGTCGTTCCCACGTAGCTCAATGCCGCGAGCGCCCCGCCGAGCACGCCGGCCCGCAAGGTGGTCGGAATCGCAACTCCCGCTCGACTACCTCCCAGCACCGCCAGAGCCGCCCCCGCCATGACGACGACCGCGAGCGACACCCGCAGCGGAGTGAGTCGCTCGCCGAGCAGCGGCTTCGCCAGCACCGCGACGAGCACCGGGGCGGTGTAGAGCAGCGCCGCCGCTCCGGCGACGCCGGTTCCCGAAATCGCGAACTGGTATGCGATTTCGAACAGCGCCACGAGCGCCCCACCACCCAGTCCCACGAGCAGCCAGCCGCGGCGGTCGATCTGGAACAGTTCGCGATGCGTCAGGCCGTATGCGAGGATCGCCACCATCCCAAGCACGAGGCGCCAGAACCCGACCCCCGTGAGCGCCTCACCCTGCGCGTACAACAGCGTGGAGAGGGGACCCGTCGTGCCCCAGATCGAGCCCGCGCCCAGCGCGCAGGCATAGCCCACGAGTCGGGTGTGTCGAGTCGTCGCGGTCAATCGGGATCGACGTGGAGCTCGCCGCGCAGCACGATCACCGCCTGGCCGGCGAGGATGACGCGATCCCCTTTGGCCCGGACCTTCACGATGCCGCCGCGCGCCGACGCCTGACGGCCGACCAGCTCGGCGCGACCGAGCTGCGCCGCCCAGTACGGTGCGAGCGCGCAGTGGGCGGAGCCGGTCACCGGGTCTTCATCGACCCCGGAGCCCGGCGCGAAGAAGCGGGAGACGAAGTCGTAGCCGGAGCCGGCAGCGCGGGCGGTGACGATCACGCCGCGCACGGGGAGGCGGCGCAGCCTGGTGTGGTCGGGCGTGACGGCGAGCACCTCCGCTTCGGATGCGACTTCGACGAGGTAATCCATGCGGTTCTTACCGACGACAACGGCCGTGACCCCGAGCGCGGAAAGGAGGTCGGGAGGCGCCTCGACCCGCGTCACCGGGACGGCGGGGAAGTCCATCGCGATCCATGACCCCTCGCGGTCGGCGGTGAGGCGGCCGCTCATCGTGTCGAACCGTGCCTGGCTCCCCGCGGGGAGCAGCTGGTCTTCCCACAGCACGTGTGCGGAGGCGAGCGTCGCGTGGCCGCACAGCGCGATCTCGACCGTGGGTGTGAACCAGCGCAACCGCCAGGCGTCGCCCGAGCGAACGAGGAACGCCGTCTCGGAAAGATTCATCTCGCGGGCCACGTGCTGCATCCATGCTTCGCTCGCCGGATTCGGCAGCACGCAAACGGCGGCGGGATTTCCTGCGAAAGGTGTCGCCGTGAAGGCGTCGACCTGCACGATGCGGATGCTCATACGCTTTTCAAGATAGTGCGACAGAAGGCGGTCGAGACATCCTCGACCGCCTTCTCCCGCCCGTGTACCTACCGAGGAACCTCAGCCGCTCGCGCCCGAGCCGTTGCGGTGGTGCGATCCCGGCGACGACCGGTGAATGTGACCCGGCTGGTTCTTTGGCACCGTCGGAGTCTGATCAGCTTTCTTCTGACATAGCATGACAACAAGACACAACGATGTAAACGGCACCCAGCGGTACCTTCGCCACGAGCGCATGCACCCCCCGACGCTGGTCGATCAGATCCCGATCTGCTGTTGACTACCTTCAAGACCAGTTTGGCTGCCCGACGGTCACGCCGCTAGTATCCGGAGCACGTCGGGTGGAGAGCGAAGGCTGGCCACCGGGCGCCAACCAGCGTTCGCGCCCGCCATTCGGACCAATTCCAAGAGCGCCAGTCGGACGTGTTGCCACACCCCCAGCGCGACACGAGACGATCCGTCACGATCCGTTGCTCATCGGGCCGAAGTCGAGGCAGATAGGCGACCAATGCCGGTACGGCGTCGGCGCTGAGGGTGCGCGAGATGTACTCGGCGTCGAGCGGAGCGTCGGGTACCTCCCCATGGACGAAGGAGGTGGTGAACTTGCTCAGGTTCACTCGTGCGATCAGCGCGTCCGGGTTGGCAACGTGGAGCCCGCCGAGCACCACCAGGGCCTGCGCCAGGGCCCCGAACGCAAACCGGGGACGCCCGTCGGTCAGCACCGTCAGGCTGAACCAGACGAAAACGCCGCCCAACCAGATCATGAAGGCCGTCGTGTAGAGCCGCAGCTCCGTCAGGCCGAACGCGTTCACATAGAGCAGCATGCGTTGCAGCGCCGACATGAGCAGCACGCCGACGAGCGCCACGAGCAGCCCGGCCGTGAGCCGGAAGATGTTCCGCTGTCGCGAGCCCTCGACCAGCGTCGCCCAATCGGCGACGAGCAGCACGGGAAGCACCAGTGCCGACGCCGTCACCAGCTCGAAGAAGCCGCGGCGAGCGTACTCCGCCAGCGTGAGTCCCGTCGTCTCGGTGATGAGGGCGGCGCCTCCGAACAGGTAGCGGAGCTGCAGGGACACGAAAACGAGAAACAAGAGATCCAGTGTACCCAGGGCCGTGACGGCGCTCGTGAATCCCAATTCCGGGCTCGCCGTCCGCTCGCCGACACCGGCGGTCTCCGGGGTCCCCATCATGGCCCCGCGGAGTGCGCCGGCCGTCAGGCCGCCGATTACGCCGGTCAGGACGATGTGGGTCGCGAGGGTGGGGACATCGATCCGCAGGCTTTTCACAAGGGCCTCGAACCCGGCGTCCGCCGAGACAAACAGGCTGCCGAACACGATGAGGAGCGGCGCGGCCACCAGGAGGCCGATGCCGACCGCCCGCAACTGGCTCCAGCGTCCGCGTCCTGTGACGGCGTTCCATCCGATGTCGCTGAAGAGCAGGCGAGGAGTACCGAACCAGGCGTGCGCGCAGGCCACGATCGTAGCGGTGACGTAGGTCGAGATGCCGCGCAACCGGATCTGCCCGCCTTGCGTGGCGAGGGCCGTGAGCGAGAGCAGCACCACGAGCGTCGCGAGATCGATCAGGTGTAGCGCCTGGGAATCGTGTCGCACGAAGGCGGCGGCACAGAGCACTACGGAGAGCGCCAACCAGGAGAAGTCGCTCGAGACGGGGATCTGGTAACGGCGCACGAGCCAGTATCCGACGCCCATCAACGCACAGATCCAGAGCGAGAAATTCAAACCCCAGGGAGCCGCGCGCAGCAGCAGGTCGCCCGTGATCCCGAGGGCGAGTCCGTACGCCAGGACGTCCACACCGAGGCGCGCGCGAGACGACAACGTGACGGCGGTCATGCGGCCAACCGGAACAGCACCTTCCCGTGCAGGAAGGCGTTCTCGTGGGCGATCATCAGATGGGTGGGCCAGTCCCCGCTTTCCAGTTCGAGGCGCGGGGTCCCTCCGTCGGCCGGCACATCGAAGACGAAATCGGTGGTGTATGCCTGGCCCGGCAGCAGCTGGCGATCGAGGGCGTCCGTCGGGGCGGGGTAGCGGCGGCCCTGCGCGTCGATCAGCGCCACGCTGCGCCCATTGGGAGAGACGGGAACGTCGCGCGGCCGCCAGCTGGCGATCGTTCCCGAGTCGAAGCGCACGCGCACCGTGATGACGTAGAACATCCCCTGCGCCGTCTTGCCGCCCCACACCTTCGCCGTCTTCACGCCGGCGACGGAGTAGGCGAGATGGCAGTCGACTTCGCAAATGTGCTTCTCGGTTCCCACGGCGAGCTCCTGCGTCGGCGAGGCGAGGGACGTGATCAGGAAGATTCCCGCGTACAGCGCGAGACCGCCCGCTTCGACCCAGGCGATGACCCGCGCCCACTGGGACTTCTTGAGCAGCACGGCGAGCACAAACGCCGCTCCCGCTGCCAGTGTGCCGAACACGGCGATGATGAAGAGTCCGAACGAAATCGGGCCCAGGCTATCGGTGATCATTGGCGCTCCACGGTCGGGGTCAGCCGGCGGCGGCTTCGGAGATGCCCCCGAAGCGGCGGTCGCGGGCGTGGTACCAGGTGATGGCGGCGGCGAGCTCCGCGGTGCCGAAGTCGGGCCACATCGTGTCGGTGAAGTACAGTTCGGCGTACGCGCACTCCCACAGCAGGAAGTCCGACAGACGCTGCTCCCCCCCGGTGCGGATGAGCAGGTCGACGTCGGGAAGCAAGTGCCCCGTTTCGATGGCGTGGCGCGAGGAGTAATCCACCGCGAGTCGCAGCTCGAGGCTGGTGCCGCCTTGCGTGCGTTCCTCGACGGTCGCGATCGCGTCGACCAGCGGCCCCGCCAGCCGGTCGCGCCGCCCCACGACGCGCAAGCGGATGCCGTGCTCGAGACAGCGCGGCGTCTCGGTGCGCAGGTGGCGCGCGAAGAGGCGCATCAGGGTGCTGACTTCGGCGGGCGGGCGCTTCCAGTTGTCGCTGGAGAATGCGAACAGCGT
>DASTHG010000152.1:0-5135 GCA_035718325.1 Gemmatimonadales bacterium
CTCGGGGGGCGTGATCGTGTTCGACGACACGGCGGACATGGTCTACCAGACGATGCGGCTGACGCGCTTCTACGCCCACGAGTCGTGCGCGCAATGCACGCAGTGCCGCGAAGGCACGGCCTGGACGACGAAGATCCTGGAGCGCATCCTCGCCGGCCAGGGCAAGACCAGCGATCTCGATCTCCTGCTCGAGCTGTCGGAGAACATGACGGGGAAGACGATCTGCGTACTCTCCGACTCGTGCGCCGCCCCCGTGGTGAGCGCCATCAAGCGCTTCCGCGGCGAGTTCGAGGACTACATCGCGGGGAGACGCAAACCAGTGATGGCGGCGTGAATGGCCGATAGCGTCATCAACCTCACCATCGACGGCGCTGCCGTGCAGGTACCTCCCGGCACGCTGCTCATCGAAGCGGCGAAGCAGGCGGGCGTCCTGGTCCCGCACTATTGCTACCACCCGGGACTGCCCGTCGCCGGCGTTTGTCGCATGTGCCTCGTGCATGTCGAGAAGCAGCCCAAGCTCGCGATCGCCTGCGCCACGCAGGTCGCCGAAGGGATGGTGGTGACCACCACCGCTCCCGAGGCGAAGGCCGCACGCCAGGGAGTGCTCGAGTTTCTGCTGATCAACCACCCGCTCGACTGCCCGATCTGCGACCAGGCGGGGGAGTGCGAGCTGCAGGACTTCGTGTTCCAGGAGGGGCGTGCCGCGACGCGGTACGCCGAGTACCCCAAGCGCTTCAACCCGGTCGAGGACTTCGGTCCCGACGTGCTCTACGTCCCCAACCGCTGCATCCTCTGCACGCGGTGCGTGCGGTTCATGGAGGACGTGGCTCAGGAGCCCGTGTTGAACGTGTCGGAGCGCGGCGACCGCGCCTTCATCGGGATTCACCCCGAGGCGCGCCTCGATCACCCGTGGGCGGGGAATGTCGTCGATCTCTGTCCGGTTGGGTCGCTGCTCAGCAAGGATTTCCTGCACAAGGCGCGTGCCTGGGAGCTCGACAAGGCGGCCTCGGTGTGCACCGGCTGCTCGCAGGGGTGCAACGTCACGCTCGATCTGCGCGACAGCACCGTGGTGCGCGTGCGGCCGCGGCCCAACCTCGAGGTGAACCGCTACTTCATCTGCGACCACGGCCGCGCCAACTACCGCTGGATGAATCGTGGCGACCGCATCGAAGCGCCGCTGGTGCGTCAGGGCGGTGAGCTGGTCGCGACCGACTGGGATACCGCCCTCGATCGCGTGCGCGGCCTGGTGAAGGGAGCGACCGGCAAGGCCGTGACGATCGCCTCGCCGCTCGCGTCCACCGAGGCGCTCTATCTCGCCCGGCGACTGTTGAGCCGGTTCGAGTGGACCGGGGCATTTCAGATGGTCCAGGGCGAGGAGGCGCCGCTCGCGGGAGTGCCCAATCTCGCGCTGCGCGCCGACCGGGCGCCCAACGGCACGGGCGCGGAGCTGCTGGGCTACTCGAAGGAGATCGCCGCCGCCGTCGCGGGGGCCGCGCACGCCGCGCTCGTCCTCATTCTCGGTGAAGCCGATGTCCCGGTGGAAACGAAGGGCGTGGTGGTCTACGCCGGCACCGTGCTTCCCGACCACGCGCGCGGCGCCGAGGTCGTGCTGCCGCTCGCCAATGTCGCCGAGGAGGATGGGACGTACGTCAACCGCGACGGCCGCGTGCAGCGCTACTTCCAGGCGAAGCCCGCGCCGGGGATGGCGCGCCCCGCCTGGTGGGTGTTGAGCGAGCTCGTCGCCGAGCACGAGGGCATCGAGCGGGCGATCGCAGCCGACGATGTGTTCGACATGCTGGCCGGGGCGGAGCCGTTCGCCGGTCTCAGCTACGCCAAGCTCGGCCTTACGGGCGCCCGCGTGCACAACGGGTCGGGAGTGCCGGCATGACGTTCTTCCTGATCGCGTCGATCATCAAGCTGCTGGTCGTCTTTACGGTGATCATGGTGGGCGTGGCGCTGCTCACCTGGCTCGAGCGCCGCGTCTGCGCTCTGATGCAGGACCGCCTGGGACCGAATCGCGTCGGTCCCTTCGGGCTGCTGCAGCCCGCCGCCGACGGGCTGAAGAACATCGTGAAGGAAGAGACGTACCCCCGGACGGCGGACTTCTGGACGTTCATTCTGGCGCCGGCCGTGTCGTTCACCCCGGCGTTACTCACGTTCGCCGTGATCCCGTTCGGTGCGCCGCTGCATACCAAGTGGGGCGACGTGCCGCTGGTGGTGGCCGATCTCCCGGTGGGATTCCTCTACATCCTCGCGATCTCCTCGCTCGGCGTCTACGGCATCGTGCTGGCGGGCTGGTCGTCCAACAACAAGTACGCGCTGCTCGGCGGCCTGCGGGCGTCGGCACAAATGATCTCGTACGAAATCGCGATGGGGATGAGCACGGTGGCGGTGCTGCTGCTCGCCGGCAACGTGTCGCTCAACCAGATCGTGGCGCAGCAGCAGGGGTCGATCATTCACTGGAATATCTTCCCGCTGTCGATCGCGTTTTTCATCTTCCTCGTTTCCGCCTTTGCCGAAACGAACCGCGTTCCGTTCGACCTCCCCGAAGCCGAAGGCGAGCTGGTGGCCGGCTACCACGCCGAGTACAGCTCGATGAAGTTCTCGATGTTCTATATCGCGGAATACTCGAACATGGTGACGGCGTCGGCACTGATGGCGACGCTCTTCTTCGGCGGCTGGAGCGTGCCGTTCACGACGTGGGGCCAATCGGGCCCGCCCACCCTGCTCCAGACGCTGGTGACGATGGGAATGTTCTTTGCCAAGACCTTCTTCTTCCTGTTTCTCTACATCTGGGTGCGCTGGACACTGCCGCGATTCCGCTACGACCAGCTGATGTCGCTGGGGTGGAAGGTGCTGCTGCCGCTGGCGCTGATTTATCTGACGGTGATCGCGACGGCGATCTGGTTTTTCCACGACTTCCTCGGCTGGGCCTACGACACGCGCTTCTCGCTGGCGCTGTTCGCCGTCAACGTGGCGCTCGCCATCCCGCTCCTGTTCGTGCTCGATCGCGGTCACATCGTGGCCGGCTCGGTCGAGCGGAGGCGCGCCTAAATGCCGATCACGGTGAAGGTGCTGCGCCGGCCCACGGGCGGCACGTCATACCTGCGCGCGATGTTCAAGGGGATGCTGCTGACGTTCTCGCACATCTTCCGCCCCAAGGTGACGATGCAGTACCCCGAGGAGAAGAGCAGCAAGGACTGGACGCTGTCCTCGCGCTGGCGCGGCACGCACCGCATGCTCACCGACGAGCAGGGGCGCGCCAAGTGCGTCGCCTGCGGCCTGTGCCCGCAGATCTGCCCCGCCAACTGCATCAAGCTGGTGCCGGGCGAGGACGAGCAGGGGAACCGTTATCCGCTGATCTACGAGATCGACGAGTTCCGCTGCGTCTTCTGCGGCTACTGCCAGGAGGTGTGCCCCGAGGAGGCGATTCACGTCGGGGTGCACTACGAGAACTCGGAGTTCGAGCGCGGCCGGTTCGTCTACGACCTGGAGCGGCTGTGCGCGCAGACGCACCCCGTCTCCACGCTGTGGGACCCGTCGGACCCCAAAGGGGAGTGATGCCGTCCATTCTGGCCGTCGTCTACTGGGCCTTCGCCGGCCTCGCGGTGATCGCGGCGGCGATGTGCATCACCCGTCGCAATCCCCTCGCCAGCGCCCTGTGGCTGGTGCAGACGTTGTTCTGCGTCGCCGTATTGTTCACGATCCTGCACGCGCCGTTCATCGGCATCCTCCAGGTGCTGGTCTACGCCGGCGCGATCATGGTGCTGTTCCTGTTCGTCATCATGCTGCTCAACCTGGGGCGCTCGAGCGGCGACCTGAAGGGACTCGTGGCCGCGGCCGTGGGTTCGGTGCTCGGCATCGCGCTGCTGTTCGACCTGCGACCCATCGCCCACGCAGCGCCGCCGGACGCGATCCTGCTGCCCGCCGGCGCGCTCGATTCGATGCTGGTCCACCAGGGGGTCGTGGGATCGGTCGCGGGGCCCTTGTTCGACACCTATCTCGTCCCGTTTGAGATCACGAGCCTGCTCTTGACCGCCGCCATCGTCGGGGCGGTCGTGCTCGCGAAACGGAAGCTCTAGATGTTCACCGGTTCCACCCTCGCGGTCTCCGCCCTGCTGTTCGCAATCGGCACGATCGGCGTGCTGCTGCGCCGCAACGCGATCGTGATCTTCATGTGCGTCGAGCTGATGCTCAACGCCGTGAACCTCGCGTTCGTCGCCTTCGCCGAGCGGCTCGGCGTGGCGGGGCAGATCTTCGTGTTCTTCGTGATGGCGGTAGCGGCCGCGGAAGCGGCGGTCGGCCTGGCGATCATCCTCGCGGTCTACCGTCACAAAGAGACGGTCGACCTGCAGCACATCAACCTGCTGAAGGGCTGACCGGAGCCGCATGCACCTCGTCTGGCTCGTGCCGCTGCTGCCGCTGGCCGGCTTCCTGTTGAACGGAACGCTCGCCCTGGCCAAGTCGCGGGCCAAGGGGATCGTGTCGCTCATCGGCGTGGGCACGCTGCTCGCCGCCTTCGGTGTGGCGGTGTATGTGGTGCTCGATCTTGCGCGCACGCACCCCGAGGGCCCCGTCGTGTTCCGCTACTGGGACTGGATCCCGGTCGGCACGCTGCAAGTCAGCGCGGCGCTGCAGGTCGATCAGCTGTCGGCGGTGATGCTGCTCGTCGTCACCGGCGTCGGGTCGCTGATTCACATCTTCAGCGTCGGCTACATGCACGACGACGACGGGTACGCACGCTACTTCGCGTACCTGAATCTGTTCATCTTCTTCATGGTGACGCTGGTGCTCGGGGCCAACTTCCCGGTGACGTTCGTCGGGTGGGAAGGGGTCGGGCTCTGCTCGTATCTCCTGATCGGGTTCTGGTTCCAGGAGAAGGTGAACGCCGACGCCGGCAAGAAGGCGTTCATCATGAACCGCATCGGCGACTTCGGCTTCCTCGTCGCCATGTTCCTGATCTGGCAGCACACCGGCTCGCTCGATTACACGACGGTGTTCGCCCAGGCGCCCACCGCGCTCGCGATGGGGGGCGGCGTCGCCACCGCGATCACGCTGTTCCTGTTCCTCGGCTGCACCGGCAAATCGGCGCAAATCCCCCTGTACACATGGTTGCCCGACGCGATGGCGGGCCC
>DASTHG010000153.1:0-4961 GCA_035718325.1 Gemmatimonadales bacterium
CGATAACGGTGGTCAACGATCCACGCTCTCCTGCTACCACCGTGGACGTGCAGACGCAGTACGGGCTGCAGACGAAGATCCTCGCGGGGATGCGGGCCTCGTGGGACGGCTATCAGCAGGTCGCCGCGGCGCGCACTGGCGCCCTTGCCGATACGGCGGCGACCTTGCCGGCGGTTGTGGTGACGGCGGCGAAGACGCTCGACTCGACACTCGTCGCGGTGGGCGGCAATCCCGACGGGGGACGTGGTTTCGGAGGCTTCAGGGCCGGTCCACCACCGCCCCCCACGTTCGTGGGTGTCAACGGGACGCTCGGGGGACAGATCAACGCCCTCGAGAGCGCCGACATGGCGCCGACACCCGCGATGCAGGCGGCCTACGAGGCGTCGTGCCGCGATCTCGCGACGGCTGCGGCGACGTGGCGCAAGATCAATGGCCCGGGCGGCGCGATCGAGACGTTCAACGCAATGGCCACGCGCAACAACCTGAAGCCCGTTGGACTCACGGCAGCGCCGCTTGCAGCACCGACGTGCGCGCCTCCTGTCCGGGTGGCGCCACGCACCCATCCGGTGGCGGGAGGGCGAGCCCAGGGGAACCATGAGGACCAGGAGACGGGCGGAGATCCGGAGCACGAGTCTCCGGAGAATGAGTCCCCGTAGCTCGAGACTCCTTCGATAAACCCGGTCCCGCTATCTGTGGTGTGTAGCGGGACCGGTGGCTTTCAGGGCGCGCTGAGCGATGGCGATACCAACGAAGAGAAGGGCGACGTTGAGGTAGATCGGCCCCAGGTGCCCGAGCGTCGCCAGGCCATACGCGTAGTGCAACGGAACCCCCACGATAAGGGCGACCAGCGGCACCACGAGGGCCGTCCACAGCGCCCAGCGCGATCCGCTGCGGATTCCGAACCACGCCACGGCGATCACGGCAACGCCGAGAGCCATCATCGCCCCCGCCAGCGCCACCTGCAGATGCGAGACGTAGGAGAACAGCTGCGGGCTGAAGGCGCGAATCTGTTCTGGCGTTGCGCCGACGTGCCCGGGGGTGAGGCCCAGCTCGATGAAACCGGTGAAGTTGCGAATCAGGAACAGCACGCTGTACCCGACCATGCCGAGGCCGCTGAGTGCGATCAGCTTTGAGGCCAGATCGAGTGTGGGAGATGGTTGGGCGGACATGTGGCCTCCTCGGTTGGATCGCCTACGTTGACCTGATTCGCAGACCGGTGCAACCGCGCGGCACGGCGGATTCCGCGTGTAGTCCGAAGTAGTACATGTCCATGTGACGTGGAGCGCTATTGTGAGGATGTGAGGTTTCCTGGCGAGTGCGGGGGCTCGACCCCTAGTATGAAGGTCCAATGAAGCGCTCCGCCCCACGCAAGGTGAGCAAGCCCAAGGTCCCCAAGTCGCAGGGCGCGACGCTGCTGCGCGCAGTCGTCGACTCCATTCCCATGGGCGTGCTGGTCTGGGGAGTCGATGGAAAGCTGCAGTTCGCCAATCGGCGCGCGGCCGAGATCGCCGGTCGGCCATTCCAGCCCGGCCAGACGCCGACACAAATCGTTGCGACACACCAGATCCTGCGGTCGGGGACTCGACAGCCCTATCCCGCCGAGTTGTTCTCATCACAGCAACTGCAAACCGGCGAGCCGACGCCCTTCACGGACGCCGAGATCCAGCTCCCCGATGGCCGGCGCCGGCACGTGGAAGGCTGGACGAGCTATTCGGTCACCGCGTTCGCCGACGTCACGGAGCGGCGCAGCGCCGAGGCGATCAGCGCCGCGGACTCCCGCGTGCTCGAGATGGTCGCCGCCGATGCTCCGCTCGACCGGATCCTCGACGCCTTGGTCAGAGCGTTCGAAGCGTTGGCCGACGGCATGCTGGCGTCGATTCTGCTGGTCGAGGACGGTGTGCGGGTCCGTCACGGTGCGGCCCCGAGTCTGCCCGAGGAGTGGATCCGCCTCGTCGACGGGCAACCGATCGGCCCGAACGAGGGGTCCTGCGGGGCGGCAGCGTATCTGAAAGAGCCCGTGATCGCAGGCGACATCGCCACCGATCCGCGCTGGGTGCGCTATCGCGATGCGGCGCTCGCGTGCGGTCTGCGGGCGAGCTGGTCGGTGCCGATCATGGGCCCCGACCAGGCGGTGCTCGGCACGTTCGCGCTCTATTTCTCGCAGCCGCGTGAGCCCACGCCACGGTTGATCGAGCTCGCGACCCAAGCCAGCCATGTGGCCGCCGCCGCGATCCAGCGTCATCGCGATCGCGAGGTCATGCGGGCGAGTGAAGCGCGCGCCCGGCTCATCGTCGAGCATGCGCTCGACGCCAGCGTGCAGATGGACAGCGATGGAGTCGTGACCGGCTGGAACGCGCGCGCGACGGCGATCTTCGGCTGGACGCTCGAGGAGGTGGTCGGCCACAAGCTGGCTACCCTCATCATTCCGCCGCCCTACCGTGCCCACCACGAAGAAGGCCTGCGGCGCTACCTGGCGAGTGGCGTGGGGCCGATCCTCAACCGCCGCATCCAGATCACGGCGCTGCATCGCGACGGGCACGAGTTTCCGGTCGAGCTTTCCGTCACGCCGATCATCACCTCGGACCGTGTGATGTTCAGCGCGTTCATTGAGGACATCACGGCCGCGAAGCAGGCTGAAGAGGCGCTGCGCGAGAGTAAAGAGCATCTCTCCCTCGTGTACGACCACGTCGACGATGTGCTGTTCCACCTGCAGGTCGAGCCGCAGGGCTACCGCTTCGTATCGGTGAACCCCGCCTTCACGGTGGTGACCGGTCTGGAGCAGCAGCACGTCATCGGCAAGCTCATCCAGGAAGTGATCCCGGAGCCCTCGCGGTCGCTCGTACTCGGCAAGTACGCCGAGGCGATCCGGACGCAGAAGACCGTGCGCTGGGAGGAGACGACCCCCTATCCGTCCGGCACGCGTCACGGCGATGTGGCCATCACGCCGGTGTTCGACGCGCAGGGGCAGCCGAAATATCTGATCGGCTCGGTGCGCGACGTCACGGAGCGGCGGCGCATGGAGGAGCAGGTGCGACAGCTCCAGAAGCTGGAAGCGGTCGGCCAGCTGTCGGGCGGCATCGCGCACGACTTCAACAACATCCTCGGCGTCATCGTCGGCGTCGGCAACATGCTGCGCAACGACGTGAAGGAGCCGGACCAGCGCGGCCAGATCGAGGAGATCCTCCAGGCCGGCGAGCGCGGGGCGGCTCTCACGCGCCAGTTCCTGGCGTTCGGCCGCAAGCAGGTGCTGCAGCCCAGGATCCTCGATCTCAACGCCGGGCTCAAGGACCTCGAGAAGATGCTGCGGCGGCTGATCCGCGAGGACATCGCGTTGTCGCTCGAGCTGGATCCCGCGCTGTGGCGCATCAAGGCCGATCCCGGCCAGGTCGAGCAGGTCGTGACGAACCTCGTGGTCAACGCGCGCGATGCGATGCCGCACGGCGGCCGGCTGATCATCGCGACGTCGAATGTCTCACTCGATGCCGAGTTCGCGAAGACACACGTCAGCACGGTGCCGGGGCCGTACGTGCGGATCGTGATTTCGGACACGGGCCACGGCATGGACGAAGAGACGCAGAAGCGTGTGTTCGAGCCGTTCTTCACCACCAAGGAAGTGGGCAAGGGCACCGGGCTGGGACTCGCGACCGTCTACGGCATCGTCAAACAATCGGGCGGGAACATCTGGGTGACCAGCACGCCGGGGCAGGGCACGACGTTTACCGTCTACTTCCCCCGCTCCACGGAGGAGCTGAGCGCCGTCCCCGAGCCGAGCGCGCGCATCTCCGGTGGCCGCGCGATCGGGGACACGCACATTCTTCTCGTGGAGGACGAGCCCGCCCTGCGCCGCGCGATCGAGCGCATGCTCGCGCGTCTCGAGTACCGGGTCACCGTCGCGGCGAGCGGGGATGAGGCGCTCGACGCCGTCGCGTCGCAGCGTCTCAAGCCGGACGTGCTGCTCACCGACATGGTCATGCCGGGTATGAAGACGGGGGAGCTGGTCGAGCGCCTGCTCGCGATTCAGCCCAACGTGAAGGTGCTGCGAATGTCGGGGTACACGGCGGAGGAGGTTGCCTCTCCTGCCTCCCCGGAATCGGGAACGCCGTTTCTCCGCAAGCCGTTCAGCGTCGACGAGCTGGCGGCCGCAGTGCAGGCAGTCCTGGACAGCGGACGGTAGGGGTGAATGCGCAGAAATGACTTGGCGTCTATATCGCTCTATTTCTAAACGAACGGGGATTGCAGCTCGGAGCTAACCCCTACCGTCCCCTACCGTCCCCTATGAACGACCGATCTAGCCCCCTGACTGAGGGACACCCCAGTAGCCTGAGCGTGCGCTCCAAGTCGGCCCGCAGGATGTCGAGCGCCCGTGCAACCCCGGCGCTGCCGGCGGCGGCGAGGCCATAGGCGTAGGCCCGACCCACCAGCACCGCCCGGGCCCCGAGGCAGATTGCCTTGACGACGTCGCTGCCGCGACGGATACCGCCATCCATCAACACCTCGGCCTGACCGCCCACGGCGGTCACGACCTCGGGGAGCTGTTCTAGCGATGCGGGTAAGCCATCGAGTTGGCGTCCGCCGTGATTGGAGACGACGACCGCGGCGGCGCCCGCGTCGACGGCGCGCCGAGCGTCATCGGCCGTGAGCACGCCCTTCACGACCATGGGGCCACCCCACGCCTCCCGCAGCCACCGCAAATCGTCCCACGCGACGGCACCGCGGGCCAGCGCGCTGGTGACGTCCATCAGCGGCATCGGCCCCCGGTCAGGGATGACGACGTTCGGCAGCCTTGGGACGCCGCCGTCGAGCAAGAAGGCGGCGAGCCAACCGGGACGCGCGAGCAGCTGGGGTAGGAACGGGATCTTGGCCAGGAGGCTGCCGCTCAGCAGCTGGGGCACGCCGTTTCGGAGATCGCGCTCACGCATCCCGGCCACGGACGTGTCGATCGTCACCACCAACGCCCTGTA
>DASTHG010000154.1:0-10465 GCA_035718325.1 Gemmatimonadales bacterium
ACCCGAGTCCCTGCAGCAGCCGTTCGAGCCGGCCGACCAGCCGCGTGCGGGCATCCCGCACCGCCTTGCGGGCCCGTGCCAGTTCGCGCGACGCGCCGTCGAGCACCGCTCCATCGGGGGCGATCGCCGTGGCGAGCCGGCTTTCGAGCTGTTTGGGGGGGAGCGGCACGCGCAACGCGGCGGTGCGTGGCGCGTCGCGCTCCAGACGTCCCAGGATCGCACCGACGAGGCGCGCCGCGACGAGGGCGACGCCCACCTCCGCGAGCGCCGGACCTTCGAGCGCGCTCCCGGGAACGCCCAGGAGCCTCAGTGTTTCACCAATATCGGGAACGGGCTCGGCCCGCAGCGTGTCGTCGGTGATGAGCAGCGCCGCGAGCTCGGCGACCTGCGCCAGCGCCTCGCGGACCACCGCGGGATCGGTGGCTGGGCGCCGGTCCTGGATGCGTGCCGCGCCGAGCGGGCCGGCGGCGAATGCCGCCACGCGCTCGAGCGCGGCAGGAAACTCCAGCGTCTCCAGGACGGCAGGGGGGAACCCGCCACCCGTTCTCATACGCTCGGCGACAACTCCTCACGCACGATTTGGTTGATCACCTTCCCGTCGGCGCGTCCTTTGAATTGTGGCATCACCTGGCCCATGACTTTTCCGAGGTCGCTCGCCCCCGCGGCGATCGCAGCGCGGACCGCCGCCCGGATCTCGTCAGGCGGGACCTGCGCGGGCAGGTATCCCTCGAGCAACGCGACCTCGCGTTGCTCGACATCCGCCCGATCCTGCCGGCCGACTTTGGTGAATTGCTCGACAGCCTCGCGCCGTTTCTTGATGCCCCGGCGCACGACATCCACCGCATCCTCATCGGTCAGCGGATGGTGCACTTCGAATTCGCGGTTTTTCAAATCGGCGAGAATCGTCGAAAACAGGAGCGTGCGGTGTTGGTCGCGGGCCTTCCGGGCCTCGTTGAGGGCCACCTGGAGCCGCTCGACGAGGCTGGGCATTCTAGAAGGAGCGGGGCCGCCGGCTCTTGCGGCGCGCCGCGTTCATTTTCCGCTTGCGGCGTTCGCTGGGCTTTTCGTAATGACGATGCTTGCGTAGATCCGAAAGGATCCCCGCCTTTTCGCACTTCTTCTTGAAGCGCTTCAAGGCGCGCTCGAAGCTCTCGTCGTCGTGGATGATGACTTCCGGCATCGTTTGCTCGCGTCCTAACTATGAGAGACTCGTGAAGTTAGCCTCACCCAGGAGGCCAGGTCAAGCGCCGCCCGCCAAGCAGATGCAGGTGCAGATGAAACACCGTCTGCCCGCCGTTCTTGTTGGTGTTGAGCACGACCCTGTACCCCTCGGCGGCGATCTTTTCATCGCGCGCGATGTCGCGGGCGAGCATCAGCATTTCCCCGAGTAGACGACCGTCCCGCACCTCCGCCAGCGACGCGAGATGCTCGGTGGGGATCACCAGCACGTGGACGGGGGCCTGGGGGCTCGCGTCACGGAACGCGACCAGACGATCGGTCCGCTTGACGAGCGTCGCCGGAATGTCCCCGGCGACGATCTTGCAGAAGATGCAGTCGGCGGCGGCCACTACGCCCCGAACGCCTCGCGGATCTTGTTCCAAAAGCCGCGCCCCACGCTCTCCGCCGAGGGCGGTGCCCCCTCCACCTTTTGCAGCTCGCGGAATTTCTCTTCCTGCTCCGGGGTGAGGCGCGTCGGCGTCCAGACATGCACACGCACGTGCAGGTCGCCGTGGCCCGATTCGCCGAGCCGCGGCAGGCCCTTGCCGCGCAGCCGGTACATCGTCCCGGTCTGCGTCCCCGGCTGCACCTTGAGCGGCGCGCTGCCGTAGGGAGTCGGAATCTCGACGTCCCCGCCCAGGGCCGCCTGACTGAACGACACGGGCAGATCGTACACGAGATCATCGCCGTGGCGCTCGAATCGTGGATCCTCGACGATCTCGAGCACCGCAATCAGATCGCCGGCCGGGCCATTGCGCGGCCCGGGGACCCCCTGCCCGCGCACCGTGAGGTAATGATGGTCGGCGACACCAGCCGGCACGTCGAGCTGGACCGTCTTTTCGGCTTTGACCCGGCCGTCGCCGCGACACGCGGGACACGGCTCCTTGATGACGGTTCCGTCGCCGCCGCACGTCGGGCAGGGCGAGACGGAAACAAATTGCCCGAACATCGACTGTGCCGCGCGCCGCACCTCTCCACTGCCGCCGCACGTCGTGCACGGCGTGGCTTTCGTTCCCGCCTTCCCACCACTGCCCTTGCAGACGTCGCAGGTGTCGAGCGTCTTGAGCTTGACCGCCTTGGTGGTGCCGGTCGCGACCTCGGCGAGCGTCAGCCGCAACGACACCTTGAGATCGGCGCCCCGGCGACGGTCGCGGCGGGTGCGCTCGCCGCCGCCGAAGAAGGCGTCGAAGCCACCCAACCCGCCGAAATCGCGCATGAAGATGTTGAGGGCTTCGGAGAGATCGAAGTGCGTAAAGCCGCCGGCCGCCGGGCCGGCACCGCGCAGGCCAGCTTCACCGTAGCGATCGTAGACGGCCCGCTGCTCGGGATCGCGCAGCACCTCATACGCCTCGGTGATCTCCTTGAAGCGCTCCTCTGCCCCTGACTCCTTATTGCGATCGGGGTGCGATTCCATCGCGAGCTTGCGATACGCTTTCTTGATGGCGGCTTCCGAAGCATCCCGGGGAACACCCAGAACTTCGTAATAATCCTTGCGACTCATTGCAGCAGCTCCTGCACCAGGCGGCTCGTGTGTTCCACGAGCGCCACGACTTTGTCATACGGCATGCGTGTCGGCCCGAGCACACCGATCACGCCGGACAAGGGACCGGAACGATAGGGCGACGTCACCAGCGTGAAGGCGGCGAGCTTCGGATCCAGGTGTTCGCTGCCGATGGTGATGGTCAGGCCGGGCGCCGTGCGCTGCGCCAGCGCTTCGTGCAGCCGGTCGCGGCGCTCGGTCACCTCGAGCAGCCCCTGGAGCCGCTCGGCGGTCGCGAACTCCGGTTGCCCCGCGAGCAGCTGGGCCGAGGACAGCACCACACCGCCTGGGAAGGGACCGGCATCGGCGGCGGGGACATCGAACAGCTCGTCGGCTTCCTGGATGAAGATGTTGAGCAGCTCGCTCGAGTGCCGTGAGGCCGCGGCGTCGCGCAGCCGCTCGGACAGCGAGGCGCGGATCTCCTTCAGGGTGAGCCCGGCCAGACGCTCGTTGAGGACGACGGCGACCTGCACCACCGCTTCCGCCGCCATGTGCGACGGAACTTCGACGAAGATGGTGCGCACCGCGCCGCTCTTCAGCGTCAGGACGAGCAGCAGCCGCTCGCTCGAGACCGTGACCAGATCGAGACGCTCGAGCACGGCGTCGTCGAGTGACGGGCCCACCGCCATCCCGAGCTCCTGCGTCAACACGCCGAGCACCTGGGCGGCGCGCCCGAGAATCTGATCGAGGGCGTTGCTGCGCGACGCCGCCAGCTCTTCGCGCAGCTGGTGCCGCTCGTCGACCGTGAGCGACGACGGCCGCATCAGCGCGTCCACATAGAGCCGGTAGGCGCGGTCGGTCGGAATGCGTCCCGCCGAGGTGTGCGTGTGGTAGAGGAAGCCCTTCTCCTCCAGATCGCTCATCGTATTGCGGATCGTGGCGGGAGAGAGTCCCAGGCCGAAACGCTTGGCGATGGTGCGGCTCGCGGCGGGTTCGGCGGTCTGCACATACGTCTCGATCACGGCGCCCAGCACGGCGCACTCGCGCTCGGTCAGCAAAGTCGTCAAATGCTCCAACCCCTTTCAGCCGAACAAATTACGAAGTCGTGAGGTTCCCGGTCAAGGCGGCGACGAGACTGTCGAGGCGCAACCAGCCGGACGGCGTGCAACGCAGACGCGCGCCATCGGTGAGCAACCACCCTTGAGCGAACAGTGCCGAGGAGGGCGGAAGCGGACGGGCGAGATCGGACGAGGCGATGCCCTCCACGGTCCGAAGACCGAGATAGAGCCGCTCGAGTTGCCGCTGTTCTCCGGTCAGCTCCTCACGCGAATCGATCGGCGACTCACCTGCGGCGATCACGCTGCGATACGCTTCCCAGGCGGCGTAGTTCCAGCGTCGCGTCCGACCATCGAACGAGTGCGCGGCTGGACCGACGCCGAGATAGGGGCGGCCCGACCAGTAGGCGCTGTTGTGGCGGGAGCGCCGACCGTCGCGGGCGGCGTTCGAGACCTCGTAGAACTCGTAGCCGGCGGCACTCAGGCGCTCGTGCGCACGCAGATACTCGTCGGCGTAGCGGTCGTCGCTCGGCGCCTGAATGGCGCCGCGGGAGATCCAGCGATCGAGGGGGGTGCGCGGCTCCACCGTGAGACCGTACAGCGACAGGTGCGATGGCGCGAGCGCGACGCCCAAGTCGAGGTCCCGGTCCCAGTCGCGCTCCAGGGACTCCGGCAGGGCGAAGATGAGGTCGAGGGAGATGTTGTCGACGCCGGCGTCCCGCAGATGCTTCACCGCGCGCGCGATCTGCGCCGCGTCATGGGTGCGGTGCATCCACTCCAGCACACGGTCGTCGAACGACTGGGCACCCAGGGAAACGCGGTTGACGCCCGCAGCCCGCCAGGCTCTGGCGGCGTTCGCCGTGACGTTTTCGGGGTTGGCTTCCAATGTGACTTCAACGGCGTCAAGAGAAGACGTCGAGTGAAGGACGTCGAAAAGAATCGTTCGAATCGATTCAGGAGGAAGCAGCGACGGAGTGCCGCCGCCCAGGTACACCGTTTCGAGCGACTCGAGCGGCCCGCCCTGCTTCAACTCGGCCTGGATGGTCGCGACGAAGTCCTCTGCCGGGACCTGCTTGCGAATCGCGATGGAGAAGTCGCAATACGAGCAGCGCCGCGTACAGAAGGGGACGTGTACGTACAAATGCTGAAACGGCAAATGTAGAATGTCCAATGTAGAATGCTCAATGTAGAAGCTACATTCTACATTGGACATTCTACATTCTACATTCGTCGTTGCCTTTCAATTCAAAGATCATCCCCGGCTTCTGATCGACGAGACCCCGCAGCTCGAGCTCCGTCAGTGCGGTCAGCACCTGCCCCACATCCTGCCCCGCTCCCGCGACCAGCGCGTCGACGTGCGTGGGCTCCGAAGCGAGGGTGTCCCACAGGGTGCGTTGCAGGACGGTGAGGTCGTCGGGACGTTGGGGCCTCGATGTGGACCCGGGCCGAGAGTCCGGGGTTAATCCGCCCGCAGCCGGTCCTTGAACAACCGGCGCGGAAAGCCCGAGCTCTTCCAGCACGTCCGCAACGGACAACGCCGGTTTCGCGCCCTGTTGAATGAGCTTGTTGCAACCCTCCGAAGTCGGGCTCGTGATCGGCCCCGGCACCGCGAGCACGCTTCTCCCCTGTTCCAGTGCGCAATCGGCCGTGATGAGCGCGCCCGAGTTGACCGCGGCTTCCACCACCACGGTCACACCCGCGAGCCCGGCGATGATGCGGTTGCGGCGCGGGAACGTACTGACGCGCGGCCGCTCACCCGGCGGCAGCTCGGTGACGAGACACCCTTCGCTCGAGACCCGCTCGTAGAGCGCGCGATTAGCGGCCGGGTAGATGACGCCGAAGCCATTGCCGAGCACGCCGACGGTCGTTCCCCCGGCCTCGAGCGCCGCTGCGTGCGCGATGGCGTCGAGCCCGCGGGCCATGCCGCTCACGACGACCGCCGAGCGCGCGACGCCGCCTGCGAGCAGGCGCGCCGCCGTTGCGCCATACGGCGTGTGGTCCCGGCTGCCGACGATCGCCGCGGCAGGACGCGACAGGATCGCCACATCGCCCCACACGAACAGGGCCGCCGGGGGCTCGGGTGTCTCCGCCAACAAGGGAGGGAACTCGGGGTCGGCGGGGAGCAGGACGCGCGCACCGATCCGATCGAGCGCCCGCAGAATCTCCTCGCCGCCCGCTCTTCCCGCCGCGCGCACGGCGTTCGCAGCCGCCGTCCCGAAACCCGGGAGTCCGGCGATCGCGCCGACCGGAGCAATCTGCGCCCCCAGGGCGCTGCCGAAGGCGTCGAGGAGGGTGCGCAGGCGCGCGGACCCGATCCCGGGGATCTGGGCCAGCGCCAGGTAGGCCGCTAGTTCGCCGCTACCGGAGCGCGCAGCCTCTGCCACAACGTCTCGAGCAGCGCCGGGATACCGGCGCCGGTGACCGCGGAAATGGCCAGAACCGGCGCGCCGTCGACGGTGCGAATCGCCGGTACTGCGACGCCTGGACCGAGCAGGTCGGTTTTCGTCACGACGACGACATGCGGCTTCGCTCCGAGCTCCGCGTTGTAGAGCCCCGCCTCCCGTCGCAGCAGGTCGTAGGTCGCCTGGGGCTCCGGCGTGTCGGCGGGGATCAGCACGGCAACGAGCCGCGTCCGCTCGACGTGTTGCAGAAACTTCAGGCCCAATCCCTTTCCCGCGTGGGCTCCTTCGATGATGCCCGGAATGTCGGCGATGACGAGCGTGCGCTGATCCGACAATTGCACGACGCCGAGATTCGGCTCCAGCGTCGTGAAGGGATAGTCGGCGATCTTGGGGCGTGCCGCCGAGACGACCGACAGCAGCGTGCTCTTGCCGGCGTTGGGCTCGCCCAGGAGCCCGACATCGGCGATCAGCTTCAACACGAGCTCGAGGGTCCGCTCCTCTCCCTGTTCGCCGGGCTCCCACTCGCGCGGGCTCTGATGCGTGGGCGTCGCGAAGCGCGCATTGCCGCGTCCGCCGCGCCCGCCCTTGGCGACGAGCAGCGTCTCCCCCGTGGCCAGGAGCTCGCCGACCAGCTCGCCCGATGCGGCATCGCGAATCTCGGTCCCCGGCGGGACGGGGAGAGTGACGTCGGCTCCTGTGCGCCCAGTCATGTTCTTCCCTTTCCCATGCTGGCCGCGCTCCGCTTTCCAGTCGGTGTGGTAGCGGTAGTCGAGCAGGGTCGTGAGGTTCGGATCGGCGCGCACGAAGACACTTCCGCCCGGGCCGCCGTCCCCCCCATCCGGGCCGCCCTTGGGAACGAATTTTTCGCGTCTGAACGACGACGCCCCGGAGCCTCCGGTTCCGGCTTGGACGCGCACCACTGCCCTATCTATGAACATTGGGCAATGCAGAATGCAGAATGCTGAATGCAGAATTGCTCAACGCCGGCCCCTTGCTGTCTGAATCGACGAAACGATTATCGCAACGAGCTCCCCTGCCTCCACGCAGAGCGATCGAACATTCTCAGTTCGTAGAAGCCTCCGCTCCTCGACAATTTCAAGCCAGAATTGAGACTCGTCAGCCTCTTCCAGCACCACACCCATTTTCGCGATGAACTCCCGTCGACTGCGAGCGCGGCACGCAGACCTGTAATTCGCGGCGACCGATGTTCCAGATCTCAGTAATTGTCGTCCAATGACATCGGCAGTACGTGTCCGCGGCAGACTCTCCACCAATTGAATGGATTGGAGTGCGAAGGATTTCGTACGATTGCGTAGATCGCGCTCCGGCACGAGCTCCCCCAATCAATTCTGCATTTTTCATTCTTCATTCTGCATTAGAGTTTTCGCTCTCGCACGTCCGCCCACAATTCCCAGAGTTTCAGCGCGCGCTCCGCACCCACTTCTTGTTCCGCGAGTACCAGGATCGCGTCCACGTCTTCCTTCTTCCATCCGAGGTTGAGCGCGCCCCGCAGGTGCGCATGCAGCTGGCGCGGCGCGTTGATCATCGTGATCGCCGCAAGAGTACAGATCTCGCGGCGCGCCGAGTCGAGCCCGGGACGCCCGAGGATCTTGCCGTACGCGTCGACCACGACCAGCGCCTCGAGCGCGGGGTGCAACGTCCGCAAGTTGACCAACAACTTGTGGTACGTGCGCCCATACACTTCGGCGCATTTTTCCTCTCCGCGTTTTGCCCAGCGGCCGTGTTCACCGTGCAGCAACGATTCTCCGCCGTCGGGGGGCTCGTCGCCGACGATGTCGCGCCACACACCGAAGGCCGCCAGCGCGAGCGGGTATCCCACGTTGAGCAGGCTCTGGAGCAGCAGCTCCTCGATCCAGAGCTTCTTCACCCCCGCCCCGCGGGCGGCCTGTAAGCGATCGCGCAGCACCCGCTCGTCGCCGCGGGCGATGGACATGGCGACGCGCACGAGCGACAGGGTGTGCGGGTCCAACGTGGGGGACAACGTAGGGCCTGCAGGTCGATCGACCGTCATCGTTCTATCGCTCCAGGGCGCCAAAAACGCGCAGCTCGCCGACCACCTCGCCCCGGGTGTTGTAATTGATGCGGGACTGGAGGGAATCGGGCTGAGGGGTGAGACCCAGCTGGTCGAGTACGCTCGCCATCGCCAGTGCGGCCGCGGGGCCATGGCCGTCTTCTACTTTAAGGGACACGCCGAGTCCGTCCGGCAGCACGAGGCCGCTGTAGACTCCTTCGGCTCCGACCTTCGCGATCAGGCGACCGGGGAACGCGCGCATCATCTCGGTACAGGGCCGGCCTTCGCCCGCGATCAGCTCGGGATGCGCGAGCATGGCCTGGGGAATGACTTTCGCGGATGCCAATCGGGCATAGGCGAGTGCCATGCGGCGCACCGGCAGCGCGTAGCAAACCACGCCGCACCCATCCACGGCCGTCCCGATCGCCGTCTCATTCATGTCCGTCCACCGTGACACTTCCCGCAGGCAGCGCTGTTGCACGGGATGCTGAAGACGGTGGTAATCGGCGATCAGCCAGCCGTGATGGCGGGCGAGCGCCAGCATCCCCGTGTGTTTCCCGGAGCAATTCGAGTAGACGGCGGTGAGCTCCACACTGCGGGCGCGATAGTTCCGGGCGACGGCATCGGAGAGCGGCGCGTGGGGACCGCATTGCAGATCCGCTTCGGTGGCACCGACTCGCGCCAGAAACTCCCGCACCCGTTCGACTTGCCCCGGCTCGCTCGAATGCGATGCGCAGGCGAGTGCCAGGTGTGTCGCGTCGAGCTGGAAAGCTTCGGCCGCTCCATCCAGCACGATCGGCAGGGCCTGAAACGGCTTCGCCGCCGAGCGCCAGAAGGTCACGAGGTCGGGGTCCCCGGCCCGCGCCACGAGCGCGCCGTGGGAGTCGACCACCGCGACGTGGACGCGGTGCACCGTCTCGGTGCGGTCGCCGCGGCGTTGCTCGATGCGCAGGGTGGTATTCAAGGGAGCGGAAATGATAACTGTTTTGCGATAAGTTTCCCCACCCATGGACCTCACTCGCGACCGCCTGCAGGCGCTGGTGCGTAAAATGGCCGCGCAACGCGTCGTCGTGCTCGGCGACGCGATGCTGGACGTCTACCTGGCGGGCGACGCCGAGCGGATCTCTCCCGAAGCCCCCGTGCCGGTGGTGGCGGTGCAGCAGCGCCGCATGGCCCTGGGCGGCGCGGCCAACGTCGCCGCCAACGTCGCGGCGATCGGCGCCGAAGGCCGGCTCGTCACGGTGATCGGCGACGACGCGCGCGGCGACTCGGTGCGCGGGGAGCTGGCGCAACACCGGCTGCGGGATGAGTGGCTCGTGGTCGTTCCCGACCGGCCCACCACGTCGAAGACGCGGGTCGTCGCCCGCGGGCAGCAGATCGTTCGCATTGACGAAGAGGTGGATGATCCGGTTCCCGATCGCGCCGCGGACCAGCTCGGGGGAGCGCTCGAGCGCGCCCTCGCCGACGCCGATGCGCTGCTCGTGGAGGACTACAACAAGGGCGCGCTCACCGAGACCGTCATCGCCCGTAGCATGTCGGCAGCCCGACGCCGCGGCGTGCCGGTCGTCGTCGATCCGAAATTCCGTCATTTCTTCTCGTACCAGGGGGCGACGGTCTTCAAGCCGAACCGGCGCGAGCTGGAACAGGCGATGGGGGCAACGCTCGACCTCGCCCACCCCGATGCCCTGCCCGCCGTGCTCGACAGGCTCGGCGTCGACAACCTCCTGCTGACGCTCGGGGCCGAAGGAATGGTGCTCGTGACGAAGGATCAGGCGCTGACGCGTATCCCGACGGTGGCTCGCGAGGTCTACGACGTGTCGGGCGCCGGCGATACGGTCACCGCGTGGGTGGGCACGGCGCTGGCCGCCGGCGCGAACGTGCGGGAGGCCGCTCAGGTGGGGGCGTACGCGGCGGCGGTCGAAGTGGGCAAGGCCGGCGTCGCAACGGTCGCCCCGGATGAGCTGCTCGCTGCATTCGATGCCCAGCAGGATCAGCTAGGACGGCTCCGAAGAGGCGGGCTGTTGTAAATGCAGAGTGGTGAATGATGAATGCAGAATGATGAATGATGAATAGTGCCTGCAGAGTTCTGCATTCTGCATTCTGCATTCGGTGTCCCAGCATTAGCTTGCACAAGCATGCCCGGGGCCGGTAGCTCAGGGGTTAGAGCGGGCGACTCATAATCGTCTGGTCGGAGGTTCAAATCCTCCCCGGCCCATCATGCTGGATGTCAGTGAAGGGTTAACCGTAGCAGACGCGCAGGGGAGAACAGGTAATGCGA
>DASTHG010000155.1:0-3210 GCA_035718325.1 Gemmatimonadales bacterium
GACGTGGCCGCCCGTCGACCCTGCCTCGCTCATGCAGAGATCGCGGCGGTCCTCGAATGCGGCCCCAGCGGGACTCGAACTCGAGAACAGACCCCTGCCGAGCCGGTTCATGTCCCTTCGCCGCGGCAGCGAAACCAATCCGCGTTCGTGGACGGGGCCGCGGCCGCCGGGGGGCACTCGCAGCACGCGACTGCCGTCAGTCCTCGCGTTGCGTCCGTGGCCGCAGCCCCGCACTCGAACTGTTGCGGTGACAGCCGCCGCGGTGAACTGGTCAACAGTCTGGTTCGCGTCGAGTTCCGCGAGGAGCGGCGGGAGCTACTGACGGGTCGGCGCGCGCGAGCACACACTCTGGCCGCAGGTTGCGCACCCGCGCAACGCCTGCCGCAACGCTAGACAGCGGTGCTGGCCCTGAGCAATGGGCCGAATGGACTATCTGGGCGTCGCCGGGACCCGCCGAAAACGTTAGTGGAGGCCCTTCGGGTCGCTCGGCGGCCGATGTGCCATCTTCACGGCCGCGTACACGACAGCTCCCCAGACCGCGATCCAGGAGACCGTCATGACCGTCATCCAGAACCCGTCCCAACCGGTCAGCGAGTGGTACACGGGCGTCCCTCCTTTGCAGGTCGAACAAAGGATGACCCCCGCGGCCGACGACGGCATCGGCGTGTCCCGGTAAAGCCGCGTGGGGAACTACGGAGGCGAGAGCGGCGTGCGAGGAAGGCGCATACGGGATTCGAACCCGTGCCGCCGCCGTGAGAGGGCGGTGTCCTAGGCCACTAGACGAATGCGCCGGGAGGTTCAGTGTAGCCGCGCCCGGGAACAACCGCCCCATGCTGGGACGCTGGCGAAGGAAGCGCGAAGAGCACCGCGCGAACAAGCAGCAAGGCGACGTCCACGCGCTCGACCGCGAGGGAGACCCGCGCGGCGGCGTGCAGAGCGACGAGTACCGCACCGCGGACCCGCGCGACATCGTCGACGACGACGGCACCGTCATGGCGGGACCCGGCGGCGCGCCGCAGGAGGGCACGTCGCCCGAAGAGCGCCGCGACCGAGATCGTCGCTGACCGCGGCTACAATGCGGTCGCCCTGCGGGGTCGTCTAATGGTAGGACGCCTGACTCTGGATCAGGTAGTCGGGGTTCGAGTCCCTGCCCCGCAGCTCGACGAGAAGCCCCGCGTTTGCGGGGCTTCCTTCTCTCGGGCTTCAGCCGCCGATCGTGACCTTGTACTCCTTGATCCCGCCCGGGTTCCGCTTGGTGATGTCAGCGGTGAGAGTGATCGACACGTCGTTCCGATCGCCAACCGCGCAGTTGTCGAGCGCTCGTTGCAACGCCACGCCGAAATGCGCGATGTGCGCATCGAAAAACGGGCCGTCAGGGTCGTGGGGGTAGTTCTCTTTGTCGGGGAACTTGCCGTCAGGCATCGGTGCCCTCCCTCGCAGTGACCGAACGGCCGGATTCTGTCGCGCAGGCCGCGCCAAGTCCACCAACCGGCAACGCTCGGCGCCGGCTCCCGTAGAAGCTCAAGGCGAGACGTAGGCGAAGGTTCCCCGGTCGTTCCTCCAGGTGACCGTGATGACGAACCGATGCCTGCGCGGAATGGCGACGTTGTTTCCGTAGTGCAGATCGGCAACTCCTTCGCCGATGCCCTCCATCACGGCGACCGGAAGGCGCACCACCCTGCCGTTGGTGAGGTCGTGGACGACGATCTTCGGGCTCGCGCTCGTCACGACGGCGAGCGTCCCTCTGGTGCAGATCTGTACCTCGACGTGACGCACCGGACCGCCACTCAGCAGCGAAACGTCGGTCGTCATCTGTCCGCGGAGCATTTCCTCGCCGTGCTTGGGGTGGCTCGCACGGACTTGATACGGCATGAACATGTTCTCCGCCGGCCCGACGCGAAGCGTGAAGACGTAGTGGCGAGATACAGCGAGCTGCTTGCCCGCCGCCTTCCCGCAACCGACAGGAGAGCGCGCCGACGAGACAGGCGGCGTCGCGAGGATCGCGGCTGCAAGAACGCACCCGATGCCCATTCGTCCAACGCGTCTCGGCAGCGGCGGAGCCATCTCGACGGAAGCCTTCCGCTTCACGTCGTCTCGCGAATCCGTAGTTCCCCCTGACGCAAAATCGGCGACCGCGCGGACGTGACCGCACCTCCTGTCATGTCTGATGAGCGAAATCGACACGCTGGCCTAGGAGGTACAACGGATGCGCAAACTCATTCTCATCGGAGCTGCAGGACTGATGCTCGCCGCGCCAGCCGCGGCCACGACGAAGACAGCAGCGACAGGCAAGCAACTCATGGTCGCAATGCACGACCCCGGCTGCCACTGGTTCTACAACGGCGGCGGGCCGAACCACCGCAAGTACACGAAGACGGCCGTCCGCACCGGCCCGGTGATCCTCCGTAACCTCGACGAGGCGGCATTGATCGTCAAAGGCCCCGGCGGCACCAAGATCGACAAGGTCGGCGCCCTGCTCACGCTGAAGACCAAGGGCGTCTACACGATCACGATGGTCAAGCAGGCACCCGACGACAACCACCTGAAGCTGACGATCAAGTAACACGCCGAAGGCGTGTCGATCGAGAAGGCCCGCTCCCCGCGGGCCTTCCTCGTTTTCGCAGCTCTCGCGTTTAGCCCGCCGCCTCCCGGACATACGCGCCGACGATGGTTGCTCTCCTTCTCTGGTTCACTCTCGGCCCCCGTGCTGCCGCGGCCGAGGTCTTCGTCGAGCTGACGCTCGGGCTGATGCTCTACGCGTCGACGCACGCCGGCTCGAAGCCGATCTGGCGCTTCACCCGGTAAGTGCTCACACGAGACGTCGCCCCCGGCATCCACCGCGTGGAGGATGCGCACACGAACTGGTATCTCGTCGAGGAGGACGGCGCGATCGCCATCGTGGACGCCGGCGTCCCGCACACGTCCTGGTCCCTGCTTCACGATGCGCTGCGACAGCTCGGACGAACGGCGGCGGACCTGCGCGCACTCGTCCTCACGCACGCGCACTTCGACCACATCGGCTTCGCCGAACGCGCGCGGCGCGAGCTCGGATTGCCCGTGCTCGTGCACCGCGACGACGTGCACCTCACGAAGGAGCCGCGCGACTACAAACGCGAGCGGACGCCGCTCTACTACGTCTTGACGAAGCCGCGCGCCTTCCCGATCGTCGCTGGCTTTCTCAGGCGCCGCGCATTCTGGCCGAGGCCGATC
>DASTHG010000156.1:0-2521 GCA_035718325.1 Gemmatimonadales bacterium
GGGCTCGACGCCTATTCCGCGCGGGCGCTGCGGCGCGTCTGGCAGGCCGAGCGCTTCTCCTGGTGGATGACCAATCTCCTGCACCGCTTTCCCGAGCACGGCCCCTTCGGCGAGAAAGTCCAGGCCGCCGAGCTCGAATACTTGGTCGGGTCGCGCGCCGCGATGGTCGCTCTGGCGGAGAACTACGTGGGACTGCCGTACTAGGAATGGCGCGGCAGCCGCTTCGGCTGCGTCCGCGGCGCCGGCGCGCCGATCCCGCTCTTCAGGAATTCGAGCAGCTTCGCGAGCTGGCTCGAGGCCTGCTGGCGCACCGCTTCCGCGTCGCAGCCGCTCCAGTCGTAGAAGCCCTTTCCCGCCGACAGCCCCGTCCTGCCGAGCGCCACCATGGTCTGCAGCATCGGGTTCGGCACCGCGTTGTGAAACAGCTTCGGGACGATCGACTCCTGCGCGTCGGCGTGGATCTTCAGGCCGCTGATGTCCTTCTGCTGGATGAGGCCGTTCAGGCACATGCGCGGCGCGAGCATGCGGCGCGCCGCGTGGTCGATGTCCTCGGCCGAGGCGACGCCGGCCTCGATGAGATAGTAGGCTTCGTGCAGGATGGCGTGCTGGAGCCGGTTGATCAGGAAGCCGACGATCGGCTTGTACAGCACCACCGGCTCCTTGCCGGTGCGGCGCAGCGCGTCGGCCACGCGGTCCACGTCCTGGCGCGGTGTCGAAAGGCCCGCCATCACCTCGACGATCGGAGCGACGTCGGCGGGCATGAAGTAGTGAATGCCGAGGAAGCGCTCGCGCCGCTTCATCCCGCGCGACAGCTCGACCAGATCGAGTCCCGAGGTGCCGCTCGCGACGAGCGGCGTTCGCTCGCCGTACGCGGCCTCCACTTCGGCGTATACCGCCTGCTTGAGCTTCGCGTCCTCGGGAACGAACTCGATCACCAGGTCGGGCGCTTCTTCGGGCAGCCGCTCGGCGGGCGCCAGGTTCGCGGGCAGCCCGGCGAGCTTCTCCGGGCGGCGGCTCTTCACCAGCGTCGTGAAGCCCGCCTCGGCGAAGGTCTTGGCCACGCCGCGGCCCATGACGCCGTAGCCGTAGATCAGCACCGTCTGGATCGCTGTGCTCATGTCGCCGCTCCGAGTTCGAGTTGGTGAGCGCGTCGGCGAATGCGCGACGGCCGTCGAGCGAAAGGAGATCGCAAGTTACAAATTGTAATGCACGGAGAGGTTCGATTTACACTAAGCTCCGCCTTGCGAAAGGAGAGTGCATGACGGGGAATTTGCTTCGGAGATCGATACTGTCGCTGATTGCGGCCGGCTTGGTTCTTGCCGCCTGCAACAATACCACCACCAACGATCCGGGCCCGACCACTGCGTTCGCGGTGCTGCGGCTCACGTCGACCGGCGCCGTCGACACGAGCTTCGCCGGTGGGAGAGGCATCGCGCTCACCGACTTCGATACGGGATTGTTCGATTTCGCGCTCGCCGTCGCCGTTCAGCCGGACAACAAGATCATCGCGGGGGGCAGCACCGGCCTCGCAGGCCAGGGCGTCATCGCGCTCGCGCGGTACAACACCGACGGCTCGCCCGATGCGGGCTTCGGGACCGCAGGCACCGGCGGCCTGGTGCGCACGCCGACGCCCGCCGGCTGGACCTCGGCCTTCGCCTCCGCGATCGCCGTGCAGCCGGACAGCAAGATCGTCGTCGCGGCACTGGCGTTCAACTCGGGCACCACGGGAATCGTGGTTCTTCGCTACAACACGAACGGCACGCTGGATACGACGTTCAATACGACAGGCATCGCGCCAATCGCGACCATCGGACCGGGCTTCGCTACCGATACCTGCGCTCTGGCGCTTCAGGGCACGAACATCATCGTGGCGGGCGCGACCAGCGACGGCAAAATCGTCCTCTACCGCTACGACATGAACGGCGCGCCCGATACGGCATTCGGAACGGACCCGGGCGGCGGCAAGACCACCACCCCGATCGGTGTCGGTGTTCAGGCGGTGTCTCCCGCGCTCGCCTTCCAATCGACCGGCAGCATCATCGTCGCGACCGGGAACGGCGCCGATCAGGTGATACTGCGCTACAGCGCCACTGGGATCCTGGATACGGCTTTCGGCACGAACGGAATCGTCACCACCAACGCCGGCGGCACCGACTTCGCGAACGCGGTCGCAGTGCAACAGGTCGCAGGTGTCCCCGCCCTCAGCGACAAGATCGTCGTTGCGGGGCACGCCAACGTGAATTTCACGCTCGGTACGTCGGACGTCTCGCTCGTCCGCTACAACGCCGACGGCACGCTGGATACCACGTTCAACCCCGCCGGTCCCACTCCCGGGACGGTGATCACGGATCTTGGTGGATTCGACAACGTGTTCTCCGTGGCGCTGCAGGGCACGAATATCATCGTGGCGGGCGCGACCAGCGACGGCAACATCGTCCTCTACCGTTACGACATGAGCGGCGCGCTCGATCCGGCATTCGGAACGGGCGGCAAGACCACCACCCCGATCGGTGTCGGTGTT
>DASTHG010000157.1:0-14971 GCA_035718325.1 Gemmatimonadales bacterium
AGCCGCTCGGCTCGGGAGACTACAACGCCGCGCGGTATGCGCTGCATCACGTCACCGAAGGGTCGACCCTGTACGTATTCGCGAGCCACGATCATCGGCTGTATGCCGTCGATCGGCAGGCGGGGACGTTCCGCGCGCTCGGTGGCGAGATCAAGCTGCAGGGTGATGAGGATCCGACCGACATGGAGATCCGGGGCGCGGGGCTCGTCCTCATCTCACCGCAGAACCTCGTCGTCGTGGCGCGCGATGGGCAGGTGAAGCAACAGGCGTACTATCCCGCGCCACAACTCCCGGGATTGTTGCGTGCGCTGTATCGCATCAACGCGGTGCGGGCCGGCCTCTACGGCGCGGCGGCATCCGCGTACGGCGACGCCTTCGCCCAATCGTCGCGGCAGGCCACGGACTCCACCGCGCGCCGCATCACGGGGCAGCTGGCCTCGGCGTACGCGCAGGGCGGCGCCCAGCTCACCGGATATTCGCACGAGGCGGCGGCGCTGGCGTCGAAGCGCTTCCGCGCCTCGCTCTCCGTCCCGGGATCGGTGTTCATGTTGACGCGCGCGCCGGAAGGGAACGGCAACGTCCTGCTGCAGATCGACAAGGACAGTGCGCAACCGCGCGCGCGTGTGGACCTCGGGAAGGAGCGCGAGCCGGTATACGCAGTGGACGACGTCGCCGGGATGCTGTTCTTGCAGACCACGCCGGGGACGCTGGTGAGCTACCGGCTGTAAGCGAGCGCATGCACGATTCGTTCAACCGCGGAGCAGCCAATCCCGCGCTGTCCAGGAACAAGCACCAGGCGGCGCGGTGCTGAACGCACGTATTGAACACGTGGCCATCTGGGTTCGCGATCTCGAAGTGATGCGCGCGTTCTATACGGAGACACTTGGTGGCACCAGCGGGCGGCTCTATGAGAATCGTGTCACCGGCCTCAAGTCGTACTTCCTGTCGTTTGGTGACGGGCCGCGCCTCGAGCTGATGCACCAGCCCGGAAAAGCGTCGTCCGCGCCCGCGCCCGGCTACGCCCACATCGCCCTGGCGCTCGGCAGTCGAGTCGCCGTCGATGAGGCGATCGCGATGCTGCGGCAGCGCGGCGTGTCGGTGGAATCGGATCCCCGTGTGACTGGCGACGGATACTACGAGGCCGTCATCCTCGATCCGGAGCGCAATCGCGTCGAGCTCACGGTGTAGTTTTCGTAGAACATTCTCATGAACTGCAAGCTGTGTGGTGCACGCGACCTGCCGCTCTTTTACACGCAGGGCAACGAGGACCAGTTCCGTTTCTATCGCTGCCGGCGCTGTACCCTGGTGCTCTACGACACCGCCACCGGCGTCAACCAGGAGAAGTACGTGATGTCGCGGATCGACCCCGACGCTCCGACGCGACAGAACCGCGGGCACCGCCAGACCTACGCCTACATCCGTCGCCGACGCCCGACGCCCGGCCGCATGCTCGATCTCGGCTGCGGCGACGGCATCGTGCTGCACCTCGCGCGCCAGGACGGCTGGCAGGTGCACGGCGTCGAGCTGTTCCCCGAGCAGGTCGCGCTCGTCCGTGAAACACTCGGGCTCGACGTCGAGACGTCCGACATCGCGGGGTTCCACGGCGCAGCGGAAAGTTGGGACGTCGTAATCCTGACACACGTCCTCGAGCACCTCGCTGACCCGGTCGGCGCGCTGCGCAAGATCCGCGCGCTGCTCGCTCCCGGCGGGATCGGCGTGCTCGAGTTTCCCAACATCGATGCGCTGGATGGGAAGGTGCGGCGGGCGTTGCGTCGGTGGCATCTGCACCGCCATCGCTACCGACCCGACTACGTTCCGGGCCACATGCAGGAGTTCTGCCGTGCGTCGTTCGCGTTCGCGGCGGAGCAGGCGGGGTTGCGGCTGGTCCACTGGGAGACCTACGCCGTCAACCCGTTGAAGTATTTCGTCTACCGCTACCTGCCGCTGGGCAACAAGGCTCGCGCGCTTGTCCAACGTGCTATATCGTAGAGAACCGGAGCCGACGATGCCCACTCAGCCGCTCGACTTCAGCCGGCGTGTTCTCGCGCTGCTCACCGTGTCCTGCGCCATCGCGCTCGCCTGCGCCGGCGGCGGCACAAACCCCAACCTCGTCGATGTCTCCGGGCGCTGGCGCTACGTGGAGCGGTACAGCGATGTGGTGCACCACGCGACCTGTCTCGATTCCGGCACGTACGACATCATGCAGTCGATGAACGGATTCGTCGGCGTGTACGGCCAGCGCGGCTACTGCACGACGCCGCAGGGAACGGCGGACAACACCGACTCGGGCGCGGTCACCGAAGGGCACGTCGCCGGCCGCACGATCCGCTTCAAAGCGCCCAATTGCCAATACGACGGGCATACGCCCGTCGAGACTAATGATCGCCTCGACGGCAACGTAGTCTGCTCCGTGGGTGATCAGACCATCACCTACACCTTCACGGGGACCTGGTCCGCCGAGCGGTGAGCGCCCCCGCCCGGGCGCTCACCGTGCTCGAACGCCGCGTGGCGTTGTGCACGCGCTGCCCGCGGCTCGTCGCCTACCGCCAGCGCATCGCTCGCGAGAAGCGCCGCGCCTACGCCGCCGAGACGTATTGGGGCCGGCCGGTTCCCGCCTTTGGGGATCCCCGCGCCCGGCTCGTGATCGTCGGCCTCGCCCCGGGTGCGCACGGATCGAACCGCACCGGCCGCATGTTCACGGGCGACGCGAGCGGCGACTGGCTCTACGGTGCGCTGTATCGCTACGGCTTCGCCAGTCAGGCGGTCGCCACGAGCCGCAGCGACGGCCTGACGCTCAGGGACTGCTGGATCACCGCAGCCGCGCGGTGCGCGCCTCCCGGCAACAAGCCCACGCCGCGCGAGCTGGCCAACTGCCGGCCCTGGCTCGCGCGGGAGCTCGAGCTGCTCACGCGGCGGCACGTCGTGCTCGCGCTGGGACGCGTCGGTCACGACGCGTTCCTCAAGGTCTCGGGATGGCGCGCCCGGTTCGCCCACGGTGCCGTGACCCGACTGCCCGACGACACCTGGCTCGTCGCCTCCTATCATCCCAGCCGCCAGAACACCAATACCGGGAAGCTCACGCAAGCGATGTGGCACGCGGTGTTCCGGCGCGTGCGTCAGCTTTTGGACGAGCCGTGATCAACGGCCTTGGCTCGAGACGGGCCAACTCACGCAGGTTCCGCACGAATCGAACGCAGAGCAGGGCCAGCATTCCCACCACCGCCGCAGCCAATACGCCATTCGCGACGAAGCGCAGCGGCGTCGGGAAAACCAGCGCCGTGCTCACAGCGATGAGCAGCAAGCGCGCCTCGGTCGGCCCGAAGCGCCCGTAGCCGAGGCGGAACGCCCCGAACACGGTGGACTCGAGATAGACGTTGATCGAGAGCGCGAGGTAGACGACCACCAGTCCGAGCGCGATTGCGAGGCTGAAGAACGGCGACAAGCCGAGTCCGATGCCGATGACCGCGGTCGCATACGCGTCCACGAGGTGGTCGAGGTAGTAGCCGTAGCGGGGGCGCTCGGTGTGCCGCACTCGTGCCAGCGTTCCGTCGAGACTGTCGCCCAGCCAGTTCACCACCAGTGCCGCCGCCGCCACCCAGAGCCACCACACATGATTCGCGCTGAGAGCGTACGCCGCGCCGGCCGCGGTCGCGCCGAGCACACCCAGCGCCGTGAAGTGGTCGGAGGTGATCGCGCTCGGCACCTTGCGGGCGATCGCTCGCAGCAGCCGGCGTTCGGGGCCGGCAAGCCAGAAGGTCAGTTCGCGTTCGGGGTCGCGCATCGGATCATCCTCACGGTCGGAAGAAGAAGCAGGACGCCCGCCGCGGCGAGCGCCCATATGGGTAGCCGCACCGTCGTCCCGAGCCAGGCCAGCAGCGCGTAGCGGGGCAGGCGGCCCGCGGCGACTGCCGCGATGTAGCGGCCGCGCGGGTAGCGCGCGGCGAATGCGAGCAGCTTGAAAGGGAAAAACGGCAGCGGCGTGAGGCCGCTCAGTGTGAGAACCGCGAACGGAGCCCGCGCGAACCAGCGCAAGGCGAACGGCGGTGCGGCCCCTGCGGCGGCTGCGCGGCGCGTCAGACGATGGATGCTCGTCGCGAAGAGACGGTGGTCAGTCCACGCCGCGGCGACGGTACCGGCGGTCGCCACGATCGCGGTGGGGAGGATGCCGAGGTGGGCCCCGTACCAGATGACGACCGGCTCGTGGGGGACCACCGCCAGCGCGACGTTCGACAGGAACGCATAGGCGAAGAGGAGCAGGGAGGCGCCCATATGCGCCTACACCTTCTCCTCCCGCTCTCAAGCCGTTTTCAAGTCGCGGCTACGAGCCCAACAATGACGCGTCGGCGCGGGCGGCGGCGGAGCGCAGCTCGCCGATCGCCGCCATCGGGGCGGTCATTCCCGGATCGAAGGGGCGTCCCTGAACGCCGCCTGGGACCATCACCACACTGATGCCTTCGATCGACGGAGCGGGAGTCTCGAGCGGCTTGGGAACCGGCTGTCCCGCGCGGCGAATTTCCTTGAGATAGCCGGGGAGGATGCGCCACAGCCGCGCCTCCGCCTCGCTCATCGACTGACCTTGCACCATGCACCCGGGCAGCTCCTCGAACGTGACGAGCCACCATGCGCTCCCGTCGGGCCGTGACTCGGGCCAGTAGAGGCGGATATGGTACTGCGGCAGCGATCTACCCACGCGTGGACTCTCCACCTCTGTTCTCGACCGATCGGACCAGGTGGAAGGCATAGTCCATGACATAGCGGGGGAGCGGCCCACCGATCGGAATCGACATATGCAGGAACGGGTGCTCGGGATGGATGTAGAACAGCGCGGTTTCCGGGTCTTCGCCGTTGAGCCGGCCGCTGCGCACAAAGCCCCACGCTTCGAGTAGCCCGGCCAGTTCGAGTCCGCCCGTGACTCTGGCCGGGTCCGACAGCTCGAGGAGCATCGTTTCCGCGGTCGCGCGGCGCGTCTTGCCGCTCATGTGTCCCGCATCACGACGCGCAACGGAATGTCGGCGTGCGTCTTGCCCGCGTCCACCACGAACCTGTACCGTCCAGGTCCGGGGAACGTAGTGTTGTTCAGTTGATAGATGAGGTTTGTTCCGGGCATGTCGCCCGGCGGAATCTGGCCGATCTGGGTGCGGGTACGCTGCTCGAACAGGCGGCGGCCTGCGGAGTCGACCAGGCGAATGCGGACGGAGTGCTCGCGCTCGGCATCTCCAGCGTCGAGCTGGAGGCGGAGGACCAGCACCATCTTGGCGTGAACAGCCGGAAACACCTCGGCGAAGATCGTGTCGAACACGCCTTGGACGTTGAGTTTGTCGCCGGCGCCGACGCCGGCGGCGTCGGCTATGGCGGCGAGCGTAGCCCTCACCGACTCCCTCCCGGCCTCACTTCAGGAAATTCCTGAGATTTCGAATGGCCCGCAAGTAGAGCGAAAGTCGTGCCGTGGTTGAATTTGCTGGCCTTCAGCTCGTCCAATGACACGCGCCGAGCTGGGCGAGCGCGTCGCTCAACCCGGCAAGGTGGAAGGTCACGTGGTGGGTCTCGCTGAAGGCCCGATAGGTGACCGACAGCTTGGTGGCGTTCGTCAGCTGATCGAACAACGGCCGGGAAAAGTACGGGCTTTGATCGGTACCGAGAAACGCTACCTGGCGCGCGCCGCGCCGCCCCGTCTGGGTGACGACCGCCTCTCCGTAGTCGAAGATCGTGAAGTAGGCCTTGAGGGTGCGCGGCTGGTCGTCGAAGCGCAGCTCGGCGTACGCCAGCTCGTTGCCGAACGACTCGAGCGGCTGTCCCGCATAGAACAGCAGGCTCTTGCCATCGACATTCGGGATGCGGTCGCCGCACGCCAGGACCAGGGTAGCGGTGGTCGCCGCATCGGGGGCCCCGGTCGCATTCCAGTCGTCGGCGCGCAGGATCAGGCGCCGGTCGCTGGCCCCGGTGAGATCGTCCGTGGTTTCCACAAAGCGCCATGCGGAGTCGAGCGGCCGGACGGCGGCGAGCGGGAGCAGCGTCAGGAGCAGTAAAGGAATGCGGCGCGGGTTCATGGCGGGCCCGGGTGCGGTTGGAGTCCGGCGGAATGTAGGCCCATCTTGACCCCGGGCGCGAGGCCCGCGAGCGTATGAAACCGGTGCTGCTCCGGCCCGTTGGGAGGGCGGTGAGCCAGGGTCCCATTCGGTGAGGTGCGTATGGATCCATCGACCGTCGCGTTCGTCAAGGGCGTCATCGCCTTTCTGCTCGTCGCCGGAACCGGCATGACCGGTTGCTGGCTCTGGTTTCGTCTCCGCTCCACCTACCGGTCCGACCCGCAGGCGGTGATCGACACGCTGCGCGACGAGCACGCCCGGCTGGAAGCCGAGCTGGGCAGCCGCATGGCGGAGCTCGAGGACCGGGTCGATTTCGTGGAGCGGCGCCTGGTACAGGGTCGACCGCCGACGAACCTGCCGCCGCGCAAGGAGCGCACGCCCGTCTAGGTGGACCAGCTCCGGCGCGCCGCGATCTGGACGGTCGCGATCGAGCTGCCGCTCGCCGCGCTGGCCCTGGTGTCGACGATCCCGCCGCTGTACCGCACCGTGCCACTCGTGCTCACCGCGCATCTCCCCGGGATCGCCCTGCTCGACAGTCTGTCGATCTGCTGCGGCATCCACCACCCGGGGTTCGAGCCTCCCATGGTCCTGAGCATCCTGATTCTCGCGCTGGCGAACGCGGTGGTCATTTTCCTCGTCCTCTGGGCCGTGTTGATCCTATGGGGGCGCGCCGCGATCACGGCACACTGACCGGCCCCGCCAAGAGCTTCGTGACTTTACGAAATCCTGGCATTTGAGCCGGCCGCCCGGCACAGCGGAGTTCCAGATTGAAGTGGCGGTGCGCTCTTGTTGGGGGTGTCCGCGCGGAGCAGCTTTAGAGGTTCTTCATCCCGGCGCATCAGGAGACTTTTGTCCCATGAACGCTTCATCTATTCCGGCGGCCGTGGCAGTGGCGGCGCTGGCCTTGAGCGTCCCCACGCCTGGCGTTGCGCAGGGTCGTGTGGACACCACGGTCGTGCACTTCGCCCCCTTCACGCAGAACGACGTGCACTTCATGTCGGGAATGATCTACCATCACGCCCAGGCAGTGATGATGGCGGGGTGGGCGCCGACCCACGACGCCGGCCCGTCGCTGCGCGCGCTGTGTGAGCGCATCGTGGTGGGCCAGACCGACGAGATCAACCTGATGCAACGGTGGCTGCGTGACCGCCATCAGACGGTACCGGACCCCAAGGCCGCGCAGACGATGATGCCGGGGATGGCGGGAATGGGGGGCATGGATTCGTCGATGATCATGCCCGGGATGCTCACCGCGCAGCAGCTCGCGGAGCTGGACAAGGCGCGGGGCCCCGACTTCGACCGGCTGTTCCTGCAGTTCATGATTCAACACCACCGCGGTGCCATCACGATGGTCAACCAGCTGTTCGGCACGGGGTCGGGGGAGGAGGAGGTCGTCTTCAAGTTTGCGTCGGACGTGTACGCCGACCAGACGACCGAGATCGATCGGATGCAGCGCATGCTCGCCGCGATGCTGTTTGGTGTGCACGGCCAATGAATCGTCCACCCGTCGTCATCCACTCACAGGAAGCCACCATGGGATTCGCAGTCCGCTCGCGCCGCACGCTGCGCGCGCTGTCGCTCTCGATCGGCCTCACCGCCTGCGCCTCGTCGGGCGGCAACAACATGTCGCAGGTTGCGCCCAATCCCGATCCGCGGGTCGGTCTCAAAGCGGGCGTCGACAACGCCGCGCAGGCGTTTTGGAACCTGAAGCTGGTCTCAACGACGCCGCCGTCCGAGAAATTCAAGGGCGTCACCAACTCCGACCTCGCGTTCAGCGGTCCCTACGCCATCCAGGGCAACTACAACGGCTACCAGGTGTGGGACATCACCAATCCCGCGAAGCCGGTGCTGAAGATCGGGTACCTCTGCCCGGCGTCGCAGAGCGACGTGTCGGTCTTCCGCAACCTGCTGTTCGTCTCGGGTGAGGGGAACAGTGGACGCCTCGACTGCGGCACCGGCGGCGTGCACGATTCCGTGAGCCATGACCGGCTGCGCGGCATCCGTATCTTCGACATCACCGACATCACCAATCCGAAGTACATCGCCAACGTGCAGACCTGCCGCGGCTCGCACACCCACACCGTCGTGGTCGATCCGAGCGACACGGCGAACGTCTACGTGTACATCTCGGGATCGGCGGGCGTGCGCTCGCCCAGCGAGCTGGCGGGGTGCTCGAAGCTCGCCCCAGACCAGGACTCGACCTCGGCGCTGTTCCGCATCGAGGTCATCAAAGTCCCGCTTGCGCACCCCGAGCAAGCGGCGATCGTGAGCTCGCCGCGGATTTTCCAGGGACTGACCGAGGCGCCGACGCACGCCGAGGCGCCGCAGGACATCGAGGCGGCCCATCGGGCGGCGGATTCTGCCCGCGCCCATGGTGGCTATGTCGTCAAGATCCGCACGCAAGAGATCGTCGTGGGCCCGGGGTTCATCACGCCGATGCTCGACAGCGTCATGAAGGCACGCGGCGGGACCGGCACGCCGACGGCGGCCGACAGCGCGGCGTTGCGCGGCGCGCTCCAAGGCATCGTGGATCAGTTGTTCGGAGCCCCCCCTCCGGGGACGACGAACGGCATCCGCCCCGGGCCGAACCAGTGCCATGACATCACGGTCTATCCGTCGATCCGGCGCGCCGGCGGCGCCTGCGGCGGCTACGGGTTGTTGCTCGACCTCAGCGATCCGGCACACCCCATGCGGATCGGCGCCGTGGCGGATTCGAATTTCTCCTACTGGCATTCGGCGACGTTCAATAACGACGGCACGAAGCTGCTCTTCTCCGATGAATGGGGTGGTGGTGGTGGTCCGAAGTGCCGGGCAACCGACCGGCACGAGTGGGGTGCCGACGCGATCTTCACGATCGTGAACGACACGCTGCGGTTCCAGAGCTACTACAAGATGACGGCGCCCCAGACCCAGTTCGAGAATTGCGTGGCGCACAACGGCTCGTTGATCCCGATCCCCGGCCGCGACGTCATGGTCCAGGCCTGGTACCAGGGCGGCATCTCCGTGTTCGATTGGACCGATGCGGCACATCCGAAGGAGATCGCCTTCTTCGACCGCGGACCGATGGATTCCACCAAGATGGTCGGCGCCGGCTCCTGGTCGGCGTACTGGTACAACGGCGTGATCGTCAGCTCCGAGATCGCGCGCGGGCTCGATATCTTGGAGCTCCGGCCCAGCGGGTTCATCTCGCAGAACGAGCTCGACGCGGCGAAGTCGGTGCATCTCGCCTACTTCAATACGCAGGATCAGCCGAAGTTCGTCTGGGCGCCGAGTTTCGTCCTGGCGCGCGCCTACTGCGATCAGCTGGCGCGCTCCAATGGTCTGACTCCCGCCTCGCTGGCAGCGGTGCGGCACGACCTCGGCAGCGCCGAGAAAATGGCGGGGCAGGCGCGCAAGGATGCGCTGACGGCGCTGGCGGCGCGGTTGACCACGGAAGCCGCGACCTCGAGCGATCAGTGGAAGGTGAAGCTGCTCGCGGGGACGGTGACCGATCTGGCGGCCGGAGGCCAATAAAGGCGCCGTCCTCCATCACGGTCCGACCAGGCGTCGCGAACGACGCCGCCGCGCTGGCTGAGCTCGCGGCGGCGACGTTTCGCGACGCTTTTGGCGCCGACAACGATCCCGCCGATCTGGCGCTGCATCTGGCGCGGTCGTACGGCGTGGCGCAACAGACGGCCGAGCTGGCCCACCCGGCGATCACGACGCTGGTGGCGTCGGTCGACGCGGAGCTGACCGGCTATGCACAACTCCGACTGGGCCAGCCGCCCGCCTGTGTCACGGCCGCCCGGCCACTCGAGCTGTGGCGGTTCTATGTCGCGCGGCCCTGGCACGGCCGCGGCGTGGCGCAAGAGCTGATGGCTGCCGCCATCGCGGCCGCGCGCGGCCGCGGCGCCGCGTCCCTATGGCTCGGCGTCTGGGCGCGTAACCCGCGGGCGCAGGCCTTTTACAAGAAGAGCGGCTTCGTCGATGTGGGATCGCAGACGTTCTTCGTCGGCACCGATCCACAAACCGATCGCGTGATGGAGCTCATCCTATGAATCCTCCCCGCTCACTGGTGCGGTCGTTTCTCGCGCTGTACGTCACCCTCGGGCTCGTCATCCTGAGCGAGAGTGTCGCCACGGTTCTCGCGGCGCACGGCGGCCGCGGCTTCCAGGGTCCCGATCGCCTGCACGCCCAGATCCTGGGCGGTCTCGAAGCCCTGGCGGCCGTGGCGTTTCTCGTTCCCCGCGCGATGTCCGTCGGGGCAACGGCGCTGCTGGCGATCTTCGCGCTCGCCTTTGGGTTGCATGCCCTCCAGGGCAACCCCAATCTGGTGCTGCTGGTCTATGGCGCGGGGGTGTTGTTCGTCCGGGTCCACGGGGTGAGTGGGTATCACTGGACGTAGCCGTATTATCTTTCTGGACGTCGCCACAACACGACCTCAGCGGAGGACGGAGACCGCATGTCGAAGAGCGAAGAAGAACGATTGGCGAAGCTGATCCGGAAGAACGTCGCGAAGGCCGAAGCGGCGAAGAAGAAGGTGCAGCGCAACTACGACAGTACGCTGCGCTCCGACACCACCGACGCGGATCTGGAGCGGCGCGACTTCTTTTCGGAGATGAAGAAGCGCGAGTTCTAGCGCTCACGGCAGCGGGACAATCGGATCCTTATGAAATATCCCCGTTCCGATGATGCAGCAGCGCGGAAACGGGACATCCCCCTCTCTGGTGACGATCACTCCCAGTTCCCCGGTATTCCGGAGCCCCCGAAACACCCGCTCGGTGCTGACTGACCCACCCGGTGGGAGGACGACGTCGAACGGCGGCTGGTCCGGGGCCGGGTCGGCGTCATAGCGGCGGCCACCAGAGTCTCGCAGGTACACCACCACAAACCGCTCCCGCTGCGTCACGCGCCGTGCCCGGCTCGACAGCCGGAAGGTGACGACGGCGCTGCCGTCGGTGAGGTGCCGGGCGCCCTCCACGGCGATGCACCAATCATCGGAGCACTGATTGTCCCCGACGGCGACCGCTGCGCGGGGCATCACGAGCGACACGGCGGCGACGAGCGCCATGTAGCCGAGCGTGGCGAGCGCGAGCGTGCGCAGGCGGCGCAGGGCCGCGGCGGCATGGCCGCGCAGCGCCAGCACGAGCGCCGACACCAGCACCGCGACGCCCGCCAGGAACAGCACGATGAACAGCAGGTCGAACAGCGTCACCACATTCTCCGCATTACAAAGCACTTGATATTGCAGAGTAATGCGGGCGCCGTCAAGTGCGAGACCCCGACCGGCGCGTATACTTGGTGCCGATGCCCGACATTTACAGCGATTTCCCGATCAAGGCTTCGGCGGCCGACGTCTTCCGCGTCGTCAGCACGGCGGCGGGGCTCGACCAGTGGTGGACCAAGCGCTCGGCGGGGACACCCACAGTGGGCGCGGAGTACGAGCTGTGGTTCGGGCCGGAATACGATTGGCGCGGCCGGGTGACCGTCTGCGACGCACCACGGCGGTTCGAGATCGAGATCACCCGTGCCGGAGAGGACTGGCTCGGCACCCGCGTGGGATTCGACATCACGGGGCAGGGCACGACGAGCCACGTGCGGTTCCATCACACGGGATGGCCGCAGTCGAACGAACACTACCGCGTGTCGTGCTACTGCTGGCCGATGTATTTGCGCATTCTGCGACGTTACCTCGAGCATGGCGAGACGGTCCCATACGAGCAACGCCTCGACGTTTAGCCTCACCCCCTGACCCCCTCTCCCCTCGCTGCGCTCGGGGCAGGCCCTTCGCGAGCGGGGGGACGAACCTGAGGGTTCGACCAGAATGGAGCGAGCAATGACGGAGCAATTCGATCGACAGTGGCGGTCTGTCGCCCACGCGGCGCTGCGGATCGCAGCCGGTCTCGCGTATTTCTCGCACGGTGCCCAGAAACTGTTGGGGTGGTTCGGGGGATTCGGTCCCTCCGGCGGCCATGCCGACCTGATGACCAGGTTCGGAGCGGCGGGCACGATCGAGACCATCGGAGGCACCCTGCTGGTCCTGGGCCTCTTCACCCGTCCCGTCGCCTTCATCACCTCGGGGGAAATGGCGGTCACGTACTTCTGGATGCATTGGGGCGGAAGCGGGCACCCCTTCTGGTGGCAGAATCACGGCGAGGTGCCGCTGCTGTACTGCTTCATCTGGTTCCTGTTTGCCGCATGGGGACCGGGGTCGTTCAGTCTCGACGCGAGGGTCCGGAAGCAGCCCACTGCGTCGGGGGGCTAGCAGCCGGGTTCGTGCGGTCCGCCCGGGCGCAATCGGCGCCCGAGCGCGACCGCTAAGGTCGTTCTGCGCAATGCATTCGACGAGGTGAAGAAACCCTCAGCATCGTTTTACTCTTTTCCGTGGTGTTCCCTCCGGTGCTCGGCCTTACCGTTGTTTTCTCCCGCAGTCGCGCCCATGAGTCCGTTACGGCAACGAGGGAACACGCATGGGGTTATCGAGGTGTATCCGCCACCTGGTCGTTCTCGGCCTGGCGGCGGGACCTGTGGCGGCGCAGCAGGCCACGGACGAGACCGTCTTGTTTCAGGACATCGCGCACGTGTCCGGCGCTTCACGCTATGAGCAGGACACGCGCGAGGCTCCGGCGTCCATCACCATCGTCACGGCTGAAGAGATCCAGCGCAACGGCTACCGCACGCTGAGCCAGGCGCTGGCCAACGTCCGCGGGTTCGACATCAGCTACGACCGCAACTACGACTACGTCGGCGTGCGTGGCTTCACCGTACCGGGCGACTTCAACAGCCGAGTCCTGCTGCTCGTGGACGGCCATCGCCTCAACGAGAGCGTGTTCGGGTCCGCGTCGCTCGGCACCGATGGCGTGATTGATCTGCGGATGGTGGAGCGCATCGAGATCGTACGGGGGCCGGGGTCGTCGCTGTACGGCACCAGCGCCCTGTTCGCGGTCGTGAACATCGTGACGCGACAGCCGCGCTGGATCCAGGGCGTCGAAGTGTCCGCCTCGACGGCGAGCTACGGCACGAACCGCGGCAGCATCGCGGCGGGCCGGCGCCTGGCGGGTGGCATCGAAGTGATGGGCTTTGCCAGCATGTACCGCAGCAGCGGACAGAATCTCTCGTTCCCGGGTCTCGGAACCGCGTCCGGCTCCGACGGCGACCGCTACGACCGCCAGTTCGCCAAGGCCACCGCGGGCGATTTCAGCCTCGAAGTGGGTCGCAGCTGGCGCCTGAAGCAGATTCCGACCGGCTCTTACAATACAGTGTTCGACGACCCGCGCGCCCGGACCGAGGACGCGTACAGCTTCGCGTTGCTGCGCTACCAGCACGGGTTTGCGGGAGCCTCGAGCGCCGAGGCGACGGTCTCCTACGACGCCTATACGTACCGCGGGCGCTATCCCTACGCGGACGGCTTGACCACCGACTACGGCTTCTCGCGCGTGTGGTCGTTTGAAGGGCAATACCTGCGCCCGCTGGGGACTCGGCATCGTCTCGTTGCAGGGTCGGAAGTCCGGTGGAACGCCCACCAGGACCAGGGTGGCGACAATGTCGACTCGGGCACCGTGGTCTTCCGCTCGCGGCGCGACGGCATCGTCTGGGCGCTGTTCGCGCAGGACGAATGGAGCCTCGCACCCCACCTGCAGCTGAGCGCGGGGCTCCGGCACGATTACTACGACACCTTCGGCGGCACGACGAACCCGAGAGTGGCGGTCGTGTACGCACGCGGCTGGAGCACGTTCAAGCTGCTGTACGGTCGCGCCTTTCGGGCGCCGAACGCCTACGAGCTGGATTATCAGGACGGCGGGCTCAGCACCAAGGCGGCGGGGTCGCTGCGGCCGGAGCGGTTGGAGAGCGTCGAGGCCGTGTTCGAGGGGACGCCGACGTCCCATCTCCAGGTCACCGCGACCGCGTTCAGCCTCAACCTGCAGGACCTCATCACGCAGGTGCAGGATCCCGCGGATTCGCTGCTGGTCTATCGCAACCTCGGGCGGGCGCGTTCGCGCGGGATCGAATTGGAGACCGAGATCCGGTTCGCAGGCGGCGCCGCTGCGGGCGCGAGCTTCACCCTGCGGGACGTGCGCGATCCGGCAACGGGATTCCGTCTGCCGAATGCCGAGCGCGCTCTCACGACGGCGCGGCTGTCCGTCCCGGCGGCGCACGATCGGCTGCGCGTGAGCCTCGCCACCCGGTATTCGGGCCCAATGGAAACCTTTCTGGGGACCTCCGTTCCTGCTCACGTGGTGGCCGATCTCACGCTTGTGGGCACCCTGACGTCCGGCTTCACGGCCAGTATCAGCGCGTACAACGTGTTCGACGCACGATACGGAGATCCTGCGGGCACCGACCAGGTCGTCACGGTCATCCCGCAGAATCGGCGCAATCTCCGCGTCAGCGTGCAAGCCCGGTTCTAGATGATCCGCATCCTGGGATTGCTCCTCGCGCTGCCGGCTGCGGCGCCGCCGCGCACGGCGCCACCGCGCATCGTCGTGGTGGTGAGCGCTGATGCCGTCCCCTATCAGCAGGCCCTGGCGGGCCTGCGCCGTGAGTTAACTGCGGCGATTCCCGGCGCCGACTTCGACGTCGTCGCCCTCGGTGGAGACACGGCGCGGATCGCCGAGGCGGTTCGCCGCATCCGGGGTGGGCCGGCGCCCGCCACGCTGGTCGTGACGCTCGGAACGCTCGCCACCCGCGGGCTGGTCTCGCGGGTGCCGGATATCCCCATCGTCGCAGGGATGATCCTCACGGCCGCGGAGCTGGACGGTGCGCCGAACGCCACCGGCGTCTATCTCGAGTATCCGGTCGAAGTCGAGCTGGAGTGGCTGCAGCGGGTCTTGCCCGACAACCACCGCGTCGGCGTGCTGTATCACGGAGCGGAGAGCGGCCGCCGCGTGGCGGAGGCGGAGCGCCTT
>DASTHG010000158.1:0-3114 GCA_035718325.1 Gemmatimonadales bacterium
TGCACCGCGACCTGAAGCCCGACAACATCATGGTGGCGCGCACCCGCGACGGCGCCGACCTCGTGAAGGTGGTGGACTTCGGCATCGCCAAGGCGGTGGGCGGCGATGAGGCGGGCCAGAAGGTGACGAAGACGGGTCTCGTCGTGGGGACCCCCGAGTTCATGAGCCCGGAGCAGCTCTCGGGCGACAAGGTCGACGGCCGCAGCGATCTGTACTCGCTCGCGTTGGTCTACTTCCGCATGCTGACGGGTGAGCTGCCGTTCCAGGCCGACTCGGTGCAGGAGACGATGATCAAGCGGCTCACCGACGAGCCGGCGAAGCTCGCGGCCACCCGCCCCGACTTGTCCTTCCCTGACGGGTTGCAGCAGGTGCTCGACGCGGCCCTCGCCCGCACGCCGGGCGATCGCTACCAGACGGTCGCCAAGTTCGCCGACGACGTGGTGGCCGTGGCGGGGCTGGCCAGCGGCACGCGTGGGGTCGCCCCGGCGACGCGAGTCGACATCGAAGGCAAGACACAGTTGATGGATTCGCGCGAGACGAAGGCGCAGGCGGCGAAGCGCGCGCCGGGCCGCACGGGGGTGCAGGCGCCGCCGCAGCAACGCTCGCTCGTGCCGATCATCATCGGCGCCGTGGTCGTGCTGGGAATCGGTGGCGGGGGCTATGTGCTGTTGGTGGGTCGTGGTGGTGCCTCTCCGGCAGCATCCTCCGATACGACCAAGATGAGCCGTCCGGATACATCGAAGGTGTCCGCATTGACCGTCGACACGACGCGCCATCCGGCGAACGGACAAACGGATAATCGGCGCGGCACTCATGGGGACACGACGCGGCCGAACCAGGGTCGCACTACTCCGACGCCACTGACTGGAACCGGTACCGGGATCGATCCGGCAAGAGTTGGAGACATGTTGGACGCTCTGATCGATAAGCCTTCGCAGGTGATCGTTGATTCGGGTCAGATCATCTTCAACACCGCAGGTGTTGCGACGGGCGATAAGGCATTCGCCGCGTGTCTCATCGCGCAAGCGGAGAAACGGCTTCAGAATCGTGATGCCGCACTTCGCTGGGCCCAGATCGGCCTTGGATTGAAAGCAGGGATGACGTCTTGCCAGGACGTCGTTCAAAACCCGGGTCCGCAATAGTCATGTTCGGACGCTCGAAACCGATCCTGATCCGCGTCTTCGGCAAGACGGACGTGGGCCGCGCCCGCGACCACAACGAGGACAACTATCTCGTCGCCGACCTGACGAAGCGCGACCCGACGCTGCCGACCGCCGAGCGCGCCTACGAGCTGGGCGAGCGCGGCCTGTTGCTCATGGTCGCCGATGGAATGGGCGGAGCCGCGGCGGGCGAGCTGGCGAGCGAGATGGCCACCGACACCATCTACAAGCACTTGCTCGCCGGCTGGCTCTCCGAGGATGAAGCGACCGGACAGCGCTTCGCGTACCGCCTGAAGGAGGCGGTCGAGACGGCGAACCACGCGATTCACGACTACGCCACGGCTCATCCCGAGAACCGCGGCATGGGCACGACCGCCACCGCCGTGGGGATCCTCGGCGACCATCTCTACCTCACCCAGGTGGGCGACAGCCGGGCGTATCTGATTCGCGGGAAGGAAGCGCACCAGCTCACCAAAGACCAGTCGCTGATGCAGCGCCTGGTGGAAGCGGGCGAGCTGACGGAGGAGGAAGCGGCGCAGAGCGAGCGCCGCAACATCATCCTCCAGGCGCTGGGCCCCGACGCCAAAGTGAAAGTCGACCTGACGCATCAGGACCTGCGCCGCGGCGACATCCTCGTACTTTGCTCCGACGGCCTGTCGGGTCAGGTCAAGCGGGAAGAGATCGCGAAGGCGGCACTCGACACGCAGGATCTTACCGCGGCGGCGACGCGCCTCGTGGCACTGGCCAACGAGCGCGGCGGCCCCGACAACATCACCGTCGTGCTCGCGCGCATCGATGGCGACGGCCTGGCGCAACCGGGACGCTCCGAGGACGTCGGCCACCAGCCGTTCCCGCTCATCGACACGGAGCAGAGCACCGAGCCGGTGCCGGTCTACAAGGGCAGCAAGCCTCCGGTCTCCACGAAACAGGCCGCCGAAAGCCGCTGGAAGCTCATCGCCCTCGTGATCACCGCCGCCGCGCTCGCGCTCGGCGCCGTGGTCTGGGCGCGCGGCAAGCCGTGAAGGCGCAGTTCAAGTTCCTGTCCGGCGCACGCAGTGGACAGGTCGAGACCTTTTCGAAGGCCTACCTCGGGCTCGGCCGCCACCCCCTCTCCGACGTCCGCTTCGACGCCGAGCGCGACCTCGACGTCTCCTCGCGCCACGCGGCGATCATGGCGAAGACCGAGGGCTTCGTGCTCCAGGACCTCGGCTCGAAGAACGGCACCTTCGTCAACGGCGAGAAGCTCAACGCTGATCGCCTGCTCGTCGACGGCGACGTGATCGGCTTCGGCGCCAAGGGCCCGGCGCTCGAGTTCCATGTGGTGACGGGCGGCGACGACCGCCCCACCGAGACCGCCGCCGCGGCCGAAGCGGCCGCCGGCCGGCTGTCCAATCCGAAGCAAGTGGTCCCGGCGACGGTGCCGCCGCCGACCCGCCGGCCTCCCGCCCCGCGCCCACGCTCCACCACCGCGATCATCGCGATGGCGACGGCGCCGTGGCGCCGCACGGCGACGATTCTCGTGGGGATGGTCGTGCTCGTCGTTGCCCTCGCGCTGTACGTCCTCTGGAAAGGGGCGCAAGACCGCAAGACCGAGCTGGCGCACATCCGCGCCTGGGCCGACAGCGTCACCGATCAGGCACAACGCGCGATGCTGCAATCCGATTCCGCGGTGAAGGGGCTGCGCGACGAGCTGCAGGGCTCGCTGGCGGAGATCGAGCGGTTGCGCCGCCAGATCGCCGACGCCGGCTCGGACGCCGGGACGGTGCGGACGCTGCGCGGCCAGCTCGAGCAGGCGCAGGCGCGCCAGCAGCTCATCGTCGGCGCCGGCGCGGTCGAATGGCGCATTATTTCATCACGCAACCAGGACGCCGTCGCGCTCGTCCTGGTCGAGTTTTCGGAGACCGAGCGCTTTTCGGGCACAGCCTTCGCCGTCGATTCGCAGGGGACGCTGGTC
>DASTHG010000159.1:0-9790 GCA_035718325.1 Gemmatimonadales bacterium
TGCAGTCCCCTACCGTCTCCTGCCGTCTCCTGCCGTCCCCCACCGTCCCCTACCGTCTCCTCTCCATCAGCACAATCCCCGAAAACCGCTTGAACTCCTCCCGCTTCCGGGGATTGAATACCGTCATGACTCGTCCCACGATCTTCCAGAACCGGGCCAACCGCATCGTCCGCTTCAGCCGCAGCGATTCCTCGAACATCGAACGGTATTCGACCTCCTTCCACCCCGCCGGCTCGAAGAACGCCGTGTCTTCCGCGGGCGCGAACTTGAACGGCGCCGACTGGCTGACCCCCTTTCCCCACGTTCGGCCCATCATCTTCAGCAGGCCGGGGGACGCGATGTCGATGAGCCACCACCGCAGGCTCGGCGTCGCCGCGAGGTCGGTCGCCAGCGCCATCACCTGCTCGCGCTCGAGGTAGATCAGCAGCCCTTCGGTGACGACCAGGGCAGGGCCCGGGCTCGCGGCGATGCGCGCCATCACGGACTGGCGCGCTGCGCCATCGGCGAGATCGGCCGGGAGCCACTCGAGCTGGCACTGCGGCTTCTCCCCCTGCAGGGCGTCGCGTTTGTACTGCTGGATGTCGGGGAGATCGACGTCCAGCCAGGTGAGCTTCATCGGCAGGTCGAGCCGCCAGGGGCGCGTGTCGAGCCCCGCCGCCAGGTTCGCGACCGTGCGCACGCCGTCCCGATTCACGGCCCGCAGGATGATCTCGTCCATGACGGCGGTGCGCACGATCATGGCCCACGCCATCGCGCGCCCCCGCGGCATCTTCTTGACGATCGCTTCGCCGCGCGCTCCGGCGAGGCGCCGCGCATACGGGTCGCGGAACAGCGCATCGCGGCGATCCGTCTCCATCGCCCGATAGACGGCGACCCAATGCGCCGTATCGGAAACGTTGCGGATCTCGGAGTGGTCCGGCATAGAGGCCGCGCTCATGGGAAGTGCAGCTTGTACGGCGCCAGAGGATGAGCGATCCCGATCAGAAACTCGGTGTGGTTCCCCGTCACCAGCGCTCGGCCCACCTGGACGAACGGCGTGAGCTCGTGGATCGGTGTCCGCGCGGCCACCGTGCCTTGCGCCCACCCGACGAGCTTGTCCAGCCCGAAGTCATGCCCCGTCACGAGCCCGATCCCGCCGGCGACGTAGAACGGCGACTCCTGGTGGATCGGCGCCAGCTCGAGCGTGCCCGACCAGACCGGTGTTGCGCCGAACGACGGAATCCACTGCAGATCGCTCGACACCTGCACGAGGTGGATGCCGAGCGCCGTCTGGACGTGCAAGCGGAAGAACGCTTTCGAGACGTTCGCCCCCCCGGAGCCGACCCGGTAGAGCCCGCCGTCGATGTCGAGGTGCGACGTGGAGAACGTCCAGCCCTCGCGTGTGCCGGTCGAAAAGGTGCGCCCGTGGATCACGGGGCCGGTGTCGCTGTCGCCGGGCGCCGCCGCATGCTGGCCGGCGACGCCTATGACCGGCAGCAGCGCGAGTGTCAAGGTCAGAGTCAGGCAGCGCACGGTTCTCCTCACGGGCTCGAGTGGATCAGATTATAGTCTCTCTGACCTTACACGCACGGGAGCAGTCACAGGATGACGACCGGGACCCCCACCATGCCGCTCGTCCGGCGGCGGTTCGGCGAAACGTCACGGCAGGACCGCTGGTGGATCCGGCCCGCCCTCGTGTTCACCATCCTTGCGGCATTCATCGTCTACGCCACCTGGGCCGCGTTGCAAGGTGATCACTACCGGTTCGGGGCCTACCTCTCTCCGCTCTATTCCCCAGAATTGTTCGGCTCCGCGCAGGCGTGGTTCGGTGCGCTGCCGGCGTGGTGGCCGTCCTGGCTCCCCTGGTCGCCGGCGATTCTCATCCTGTGGGCACCGGGAGGCTTCCGCCTCACCTGCTACTACTATCGCGGCGCATACTACAGGGCGTTCTGGGCCGATCCCCCGGCCTGTACCGTCGGTGAGCCGCGCAAGACGTATCGCGGTGAACGCTCGTTCCCGTTGATCCTCCAGAATGTCCACCGCTACTTCCTGTACCTCGCCCTCGGCTTCCTGGTCATTCTCGCGCACGACGTGTGGGACGCACTCTGGTTCACCGACGCCGCGACGGGCGCGCAGCACTTCGGGATCGGCGTTGGGACTTTGGTGCTCGCCCTGAACGTCGTGCTGCTCGGGGGTTACACGCTCAGCTGTCATAGCCTGCGCCATCTGGTGGGCGGCGGCCTCGACCTGCTGGCGCGCCGGCCGGTGCGCCGGGTGGCGTACGCCTGCGTGACCTGTCTCAACAGTCGGCACATGATCTGGGCGTGGATGAGCCTCGTGTGGGTGGCGTTCTCGGACATCTACGTGCGGCTCTGCTCGATGGGGATCTGGCACGACGTGAGGCTCTTGTGAGCGCAGCCGGGGGAGGGGCGCCCGAGACCATCGAGCACGATGTGCTCGTGATCGGTGCGGGTGGAGCGGGATTGCGCGCCGCGATCGCGGCATCGGCGGCCGGCGTGTCCGTCGGGGTCGTCTGCAAGTCGCTGCTCGGGAAGGCACACACGGTGATGGCCGAAGGCGGTGTGGCCGCGGCGCTGGCGAACGTCGACGACCGCGACAACTGGAAAGTGCACTTCGCCGACACGATGCGCGGCGGCCAGTACCTGAACGACCCCCGCATGGCCGAGCTGCATGCGCGCGAGGCCCCCGACCGGGTGCGCGAGCTGGAAGCATGGGGCGCGCTGTTCGATCGCACCAAGGATGGCCGCATCCTGCAGCGCAACTTCGGTGGCCACGCCTACCCGCGTCTGGCGCACGTGGGGGACCGCACCGGTCTCGAGATGATCCGCACACTCCAGGATCACGGCATCCATCAGGGCATCACCTTCCATATGGAGTGCACCGTCACGCGGCTGCTCACCGACGGGGGACGGGTGGTTGGGGCATTCGGCTACGAACGGGAGCGCGGCCGGTTCCGCGTCTACCGCGCCGGCGCCGTGGTGCTCGCCACCGGCGGGATCGGACGCGCCTTTCGCATCACGAGCAACAGCTGGGAGTACACGGGCGACGGCCAGGCGCTCGCGTACGAAGCGGGCGCCGAGCTCGTCGACATGGAGTTCGTGCAGTTCCACCCCACGGGGATGGTGTGGCCGCCGTCGGTACGGGGGATCCTCGTCACCGAAGGGGTGCGCGGCGAAGGCGGCGTCCTGCTCAACAAGGACGGGCGCCGGTTCATGTTCGACGACATCCCGCCGGCGTATCAGAACCAGACGGCGGACAACGAGGACGAGGGATGGCGCTACACCCAGGGCGACAAGAGTGCCCGGCGCCCTCCTGAGCTGCTCACACGCGACCACGTCGCGCGCTGCATCAACCGCGAGATCAAGGCGGGGCGTGGCAGCCCGCACGGTGGCGTCTTTCTCGACATCGCCTGGATCAAGCAGCGCCTCAAGAACGCTCCCGACCACATCAAGAAGAAGCTTCCCGGGATGTACCACCAGTTCATGGAGCTCGCCGGGGTGGACATCACCAAGGAGCCGATGGAAGTTGGTCCGACGACGCACTACATGATGGGCGGCGTCCGGGTCGACGCCGAGTCGCAGATGTCGACGGTCGCGGGTCTGTACGCGGCGGGCGAGTGCGCCGCCGGGCTGCACGGCGCCAACCGGCTGGGCGGCAACTCGCTCTCCGATCTGCTCGTGTTCGGGAAGCGCGCCGGTGACCATGCCGCCCGCTTCGCGCGCGAGCAGGGCAGGGTGCGCACCATCGCACCGGCCCAGGTCGAGGCGGCGTCGCGTGCCGCGCTCGCGCCGTTCGATCGCACCGCCTCGGGTGATGGCAATAACCCCTACCAGGTGCAGCACACGCTGCAGGAGATGATGCAGGATCTGGTCGGGATCGTGCGCACGCAACAGGAGATGGAGCGGGCGCTCGAAGGCCTCGCGTCGCTGCGCGCGCGTGAGGCGCGGGTAGCGGTGACGGGGAACCGCGACTACAACCCCGGCTGGCACACGGCGCTCGACCTGACGAGCCTCCTCACCGTGAGCGAGGCGGTGACGCGCTCGGCGCTGGCGCGGACGGAGAGCCGCGGCGCCCATTTCCGGGATGATCATCCGCAGAAAGACGAGGCGCTGGGCAAGGTGCGGCACGTGGTCAAGCGCGGACCGGACGGCGCGATGCGCCTCGAGCGCATCCCCGTGACGCCGCCGGGCCCCGAGCTGCAACGCATCATCGAGGAGCAACGATAAATGGCGACCGCGACGTTTCGCATCTGGCGGGGCGACCGCACGAGCGGCGCCCTGCGGGACTACGCGACCGAGGTCACCGACGGGATGGTGGTGCTCGACGCGGTGCACCAGATCCAGGCCGCGCAGGCCCCCGATCTCGCGGTGCGCTGGAACTGTAAGGCGGGCCGGTGCGGCTCGTGCTCGGCCGAGGTCAACGGCATGCCACGGCTGATGTGCATGACGCGGCTCGAGGATCTGCCCCTCGAGCGGCCGGTGACGATCGAGCCGATGAAGGCATTCCCGCCCGTGCGCGACCTGGTCACCGACGTGTCGTGGAACTACCGGGTGAAGGCGTCGATCACGCCGTTCACGCCGCGGCCCCCCGACGCTCCAGACGGCACCTGGCGCATGGACCAGGGCGACGTCGACCGGGCGATGGAGTTCCGCAAGTGCATCGAGTGCTTCCTCTGCCAGGACGTGTGCCACGTGCTGCGGGAGCACCACCTGCACGACCGCTTCATCGGCCCGCGCTTCCTGGTGCATGCCGCGGCGCTCGAGATGCACCCGCTCGACGTCGCGGACCGCTGCGAGGAGCTGCGCACCGACCACGGCATCGGCTACTGCAACATCACCAAGTGCTGCACCACGGTGTGCCCCGAGCACATCACGATCACCGACAACGCGATCATCCCCCTGAAAGAGCGGGTGGCAGATCAGGCGTACGATCCAATCCGCGCCGTGCTGCGGCTGGTGGGGTTATGACCACACTCAAGCAAATTTCGCCGACCGGCATCGAGCGGGCACTCGACAAAGTGGACCGCTATCGGCTGCTCAACGAGCCGGGAGACGCCGAGAGCATCTGCCTCGACATTCTCGAGGTGGACCCACAGAACCAACGGGCGCTGGTGGCGCTGCTCTTGTCCCGCACCGATCAGTTCCAGCACGGCCGCGGCGCGGTCGCCGCTGCGCGCGAAGTGCTGCCCCGGCTCACCAGTGAGTACCACCGGACCTATTACGCGGGCATCATTTGCGAGCGCTGGGCGCGGGCCCGGCACGCACGCGGCGGTCCCGGGGTGCCGGCGACCGTCTACCAGTGGCTGCGCGAAGCGATGGACTGGTACGAAAAAGCCGAGGCGCTCAGGGCCGCGGGGAACGACGACCCGCTGTTGCGCTGGAACGCCTGCGCACGCCACCTCGCGCGGCACCCCGAGCTGAAGCCGGAGGTGGAGGACCGCGAAGCCATGTTGGAGTAGCCGTGTCGCGCTACGAGTTTCTGGTGGAGACCTACCGCACTGAGCGGCTCAAGACCCTCGCCCTGTGGGCCCAGATTCCCGATGCCCGGATGCGCTTCCGGCCCGAGCCCCGCGCCCGCACGCCGCTCGAGCACATGGTGCATCAGTGCGTCAGCGAAGACACGTGGATGCGGACGATGCTGGGAATCGCCGTCAGCCGGACGCCGCTGCCCGCCGCAGAGACCCGCGCCGCCTTCATCGAGCACTACGCCGCGTGCTCGGCCGAGCGGCTGGCGGCCCTCGCGGACCGGCCGGATGCGTGGTACGAGGAGACCACCACGTTCTTCGACGTACCGCGCTCTCGTGCCTGGATCCTGACGCGGCGGTTCACGCATTCCGCGCACCACCGCGGACAGCTCACCGTGTACTTCCGGTTGTGGGGCGCGACGCTCTACTCGACCTACGGACCGACGGCGGATACCGGCGGCCTGTTTCAGCACGCTGCTCCGGTCATCTATCGGTTCGCTTCGGTCGAAGACGTACTCCGGTCCATCGGCTCGCCCGGAAGCCCGCCCGCGTTACCGGAGCGTACCCACCCGGTCACGGAACGGCCGGACTAGCGGCGCTCAGAATTTGACCTGCAGCTGAGTGATCACCGTAGTGGTGACCGTGCCGGGGAACGCGACCCGGCGCGACACGTAGTCCGCGATGACGCGCGTCCGACCACCCGGAAGATCGACGTTGACGCCGCCCGTTGTGGCGGCGTCGTACCGCGCGCTCCCGATCGCCGGCCGCTGAAAGCGCTTCCGTTCGCTTCGTATTCGACGAGGACGCGATAGGAAAAGTGCTGCGGCAGTCCGCCGTCCACGGACACGCGGGCGCGGTTGACGGAGGCGGTCAGTCCGACGTGTTCTTGATACGTCTCCCGCGACTGGAGGTAGCCGCCCACGTGCGGCGTGGTTTGGGCGAGGAGCAGCGCCGGCAGGAAGAGCAGGGCGATAGCACGGGAAACCGATCGCACGTGGGGATGCTCCATAGAGTGTTGTAGAGTAATTTTGAGTGCGATATATTGGGTATACAAGAGCATATAAGGGACTATATGGATACATTGAGTGCTGAGGAGGCCGCCGAGCTACTGCACCTCAATGTCAAGCGGGTGCAGGCACTGGCACGCACGGGCAAGCTGCCGGCGTCGCGGATCGGCCGCAAATGGCTCTTCGCCCGCCGCGAGCTGGAGCAGATGCTGTCGGAAAGTCGCGGCGGCTCGACCGGCTCGATTCAGGTGAGCGCCCGCAACCAGCTCGCCGGACGTATCACGGGACTCAAGGCTGACGGCGTCATGGCGGAGGTCGTGGTGCAGATCGGCCAGCAGGATCTGGTGGCGATCATCACCCGCGCATCCGCGGAGCGGATGCGCCTGGCCGTCGGTGACCCTGTGCTCGCCGTCATCAAGTCCACCGAGATCATGATCGGGAAGGCAGGCTCGTGATGTGGCTGTTCCTGGGATTGCTGTTGCACCAACCCCAGCATCTCTCTGTCTATGCCGCGGCCTCATTGAGCGACGCGTTCAACGAGATCGCCGATTCGCTCGAGCGGCGCGACCCGGAGCTGAAGGTCGATTTCAACTTCGCCGGCTCGCAGGTGCTGGAGCTGCAGCTCGGGCAGGGGGCAGCCGCCGATGTGTTCGCCTCCGCCGACGAGCGCTGGATGCAAATCGCGCGGGACAGTGGTTTCATTGAGGGAACCCCGCAGACGTTCGCACGCAATCAGCTGGTCGTGATCGTGCCGCGGGGGAATCCGGCGCGGATTGGGAAACTGCAGGACCTGGCGCGCTCCGGCGTCAAGCTCGTGCTCGCCGCGGACGCGGTGCCCGCGGGCCGCTACGCGCGCGAAGCGATCTTCCGGCTCGCGTGGAGCGCGGGATATCCACCGGACTTTTCGCGCCGCGTATTGGCGAACGTCGTCTCCTATGAGGAGAACGTGCGCAGCGTCGCGTCGAAAGTGCAGCTGGGCGAAGCGGATGCGGGGTTCGTCTACGTCTCTGATGTCACGCCGGCCGTCGCGCGCCAAGTACGGCGGTTCGATCTCCCGGACACGGCAAACGTGATCGCGACCTACCCGATCGCCGTGGTCCGCCACGCCACCAACAGCGCAGCCGCGCGAGCCTTCATCGACTTCGTGCTCTCGCCCTCGGGCCAGGCAGTGCTGTCGAAGAACCGCTTCCTCCCCGGGCGGTGAAGCCCCTCGTCGTCAGGGTGGCGCTCAGCGCCGCCGTCGCCACTCTGTTGTGCATCCTCGCCTTGCCGATGATCAGCCTGCTGGTACGGTTGTCGCCGGGCGAGCTGCTGCACCAGCTGGCGCAGCCGGTCGTCTTGACGGCGCTCGGGCTCTCCCTCGAAACGAGCGTCGCCACCACCATGCTCGTCATCCTGCTCGGCCTGCCCGTGGCCTATCTCCTTGCGACGAAGGAGTTCAAGGGAAAACGGGTACTCCAGACACTGGTCGAGATTCCCATCGTCCTGCCGCCGACGGTGGCGGGCGTAGGCTTGCTGCTTGCCTTCGGGCGCGCCGGCCTCGCAGGCGGAGCGCTCAAAGCCCTGGGGATCGAGCTGCCCTTCACGACTCTGGCCGTGGTGGTGGCGCAACTGTTCGTGGCGACGCCGTTCTTCATCTCTGCCGCGACCGCTGGGCTCGCGGGCATCGAGCGCCGCTACACCGAGGCCGCGGCGACGCTCGGCGCGACGCCCGGCTACGGGTTCTTCCGGGTGCTGCTGCCGCTGGCGCTGCCCTCGGTCCTCGCCGGTGCCGCCATGTCGTGGGCGCGTGCGCTGGGCGAGTTCGGCGCCACCATCACCTTCGCCGGCAATCTGCCGGGCCGAACCCAGACCATGCCGCTGGCGGTCTACACGGCGCTGCAAGACGACCTCGCCGCTGCGGTGGCCCTCTCGGTCCTGCTCGTGATTCTCTCGTTCACGATTCTCCTGGGACTGCGGTTTGCGCCCTGGGGGGCTGCGGTCGGAGGGGCGCTTGCTCGACCTCGCCGTCGCTAAGCGCTTCGACACGTTCGCCCTCGAGCTCCAGACCAGCGTCGCCGACGGCGAAACGCTCGTCGTCGTTGGTGAGAGCGGGGCCGGCAAGTCGACCCTGCTGCGGCTCGTGGCCGGCCTCGAGCGTCCCGATCGGGGACGGATCGCGGTCGGGTCCCGCGTCTACTTCGACAGCAGCACGCGGGTCGACCTGCCGCCGTGGCGCCGGCACACCGGGTACGTCGCCCAGGATCACGCGCTGTTCCCTCATCTCACGGTGTTCGAGAACGTGGCGTTCGGTTTGCACGCCGCCGGGCGCAGCCCGTTCGACATACTCACACGGGTGACCGATGCTCTGGTGCGGCTCGACGTCGGCGACCTCGGGGAGCGGCGCCCGGCCGAGATTTCGGGCGGACAGGCCCAGCGCGTGGCGCTGGCGCGCGCCCTCGTGCTCGATCCGGATGTGCTGTTGCTCGACGAGCCACTCGCGGCGCTCGACCTGCGCACGCGCGCTCAGGTTCGCGGGGTACTGAAAACCGTGCTCGCCACGCTGCCCGTACCGTGCGCCACGCTGTTCGTCACCCACGATCCACTCGAGGCGATGGTCTTCGGAGACCGTATCGCCGCGCTGGAAGAGGGCCAGGTGACGCAGATGGGGTCGCGGGAGGAGTTGCTGGCGCGGCCCCGCTCGCCGTACGTGGCGGCGTTTCTCGGCATCAACATGTTCCGCGGCCGTATCGTGAGCCGCGATGGCGGGATCGTGCGCATCCGAACCGCGGCGGACGGGGGTGAGGTGTCCGCGGTGGATCCCGGAGAGGGGGGCGCGGACGTGGTGGCGATCGTCCATCCGCGGGAGATCACCTTGTTCCGGCAGGCCCCGGGAGGGAGCGCGCAGAATGCCTACGTGGGCGTGATCAGCGAGCTGGTCCCCGAGCCGCCCAACGGCGAGCGCGTGCGGGTGGCGCTCGACACGCGACCCCCGCTCGTCGCGGAGGTCACCGATCGTGCCGTGATGCAGCTCGAGTTGCGCGAAGGCCTCCAGGTGACGGCGATGTTCAAGGCGACCGGTGTGACGGTGTTCCGATGATCTGGGCAGTCTTCGCCGCCCACATGGCCGCGCGTCTCGCGTACGTCGGGTACGTGTGGGTCGGGTTGACGCGGCAGCAGTCCGACGGCTGGTGGACCAGGCGGTGGGGGATCGAGGGCGGCTTCGGACGGTTTCGTCGTGGTGCGTCGATCGTGATGACGATCGACGCGGTCAGCTTCGTGGCAGCGTGCCTCGTGGGGTGGGGGACGCTGCCTATCTTCGTTGCACGCGCCGCGGGCG
>DASTHG010000160.1:0-4797 GCA_035718325.1 Gemmatimonadales bacterium
GGGCGGCCGGCGCCGTGTTCATCGCGAAGTAGACGCCGGGCTCCAAGGTGCAGGCTGCGATCATCGCCATCACGCCGACGAACGACTCCATCAGCATCCCGCCGTAGCCGATCAGCCGCGCATCGGGCTCGTGCGCCAGCATCTTCGGCGTCGTCCCCGAGGAGACGAGCGCGTGAAATCCGGAGATGGCGCCACACGCGATCGTGATGAACGCGAAGGGGAAGATCTTGCCGGCGAACACCGGGCCCTCTCCCAGCGTCGCGAACGGCGTCAGCGCGGGCATCCTGAGGGGCGGCAGGAGGATCAGGATCGCGAGGGCGAGCACCACGATCGTCGTGATCTTGAGAAAGGTCGACAGGTAATCGCGCGGGGCGAGCAGCATCCACACCGGCAGCACCGACGCCACGAATCCGTACGCCACGATCATCCAGGTCAGCGCTACCCCGCTGTGCGTGAATGCCGCCCCGATCGGATGGTTGGCCACCCACCCGCCGCCGACGAGCGCGAGAATCAGCAGCACCGCGCCCAGCCCCGAGGCCTCGCCGACTTTACCCGGGCGCCAGACCCGCATCCACCATCCCATGAGGAGCGCGATCGGGATGGTGCAGGCGATCGTGAACAACCCCCAGGGGCTCGCCTTGAGCGCGTTCACCACGATCAGCGCCAGCACCGCGAGCAGGATGATCATGATCGAGAGCACGGCGACCATGGTCGTCATGCCGGCCACGGGATTGATTTCCTCCCGCGCCATCTGGCCGAGCGATTTGCCGTTGCGGCGGATCGAGCAGCAGAGGATCGTGAAGTCCTGCACCGCTCCCCCGAGTACCACGCCGATCACGAGCCACAGCGTGCCGGGCAGGAATCCGAACTGTGCGGCGAGCACCGGCCCCACGAGCGGGCCGGCGCCGGCGATCGCCGCGAAATGGTGGCCGAACAGCACCCACTTATTCGTCGGCACGAAGTCACGCCCGTTCGACAACCGCTCGGCGGGAGTGGCGCGGCGCGGATCGAGCGCGAAGACCCTGGTCGCGATGAAGCGAGAGTAGAAGCGGAAGGCGACGGCGTAGGTGCAGACGGCGGCGATCACGAGCCAGGCGGCGCTGATCGTCTCGCCCCGCACCAGGGCCAGGATGCCGAACGCCACGGCGCCCAGTGCGGCGACGGCGAACCACAGGATCGCGCGGGCGAAGCGAGGCATAGGCCCAAGTTACGTCACGACTTGCAGGGCTTCAAATTGCCCGATAGGTTCGGACCACTTGGCCTCCCATCCCTGGTCCACGGCCGCGCGCGGGGGACCGTCCCCCGCCGGGGCGGCCGTGACACAGGAGCGGGCCGACCCGCGTCTCGCGGGAGAGAGCCTCTCCGGCCGTGTCGCCGTCGTCACCGGCGGCGCCACGGGCCTGGGCCGCGCCATCTGCCTCGACCTCGCGCAGCGCGGCATGGCGATCGCCTTCAACTACGTGAACCTCCCCGGCCGCGACGTCTCGGCGCAGGCCCTGCTCACCGAAACGGCGATCAAAGCACTCGGCGTCGCCGTGCTCTCGGAGCACTGCGACGTGCGCCACGCCGAGGAAGTCGACCACTTCGTGGCGGAGTCGCGCGAGCGCCTCGGCGGCGTGCACGTACTCATCAATAACGCCGGCGTGACGCACGACGGCGCGCTGTGGCGCCTGACGCCGGAGGCCTGGCAGGAGGTCCTCGACACCAACGTCACCGGCGCGTTCAACTCGATCCACGCCGTCGCCCCGCATCTGCGCGCGCAGCGCTACGGCAAGGTGGTGAACATCGCCAGTCACCAGGCGTTCCGGCCGGGATTCGGGATCGTGAACTACGCCGCGAGCAAGGCGGCGCTGATCGGGCTCACCAAGGCGGCCGCCGTCGATCTCGGCTCCGCCAATATCAACGTCAATGCCGTGGCGCCCGGGTTCGTCAAAACCGAGCTGCTTGCCCGGCTGCCGCGCGAGATCCTCGAGCGCGCCGAGCACGAGTCGCTCCTGGGACGAGTGGCGGAGCCCGAGGACGTAGCGCGCGTCGTTTCGTTCTTGTGCAGTGAAGCGGCCCGTCACATCACGGGACAGACGATCGTCGTGGACGGTGGGTTGACGCTGGCTTCGTGAGTATATTGCACTCCGTGATTAATCCCTTGAGAGACAAAAACTTAAACGCTGTCGTCGCGCTCCTGGCCCTGGCGTGCGGAGGCAAGAAGGCCAACCAGACGCCCACGCCGGCGCCGACCGCGCCGTTGCCCGTCACCGCGCTCGCGAGCCAGAAGCTGCCCGTTCTCCCGCTGACGCTCATCGGCGCCGATGAGACGCTCGGGTGGCCGCAGTTCGCAAACCAGAAGGCAGCGCTCGCCTCTGCCGACAGCGTGATCGGCGCGCTCTTGCCGGCGCGCGCTCCGGAAGTGACGTGGGTACTTCCCGAGGAGCTGCGGCGCCAGGCGCGCCGCTCTCCCACCTTCACTGCGAACCCGGACCAGATGGGCAGCGCTTTGCTGCGCGGCGCACGGGTGGGCGACTTCATGCCCGACCCGCTGCGCAGCGAGCTCCGGGCGCTCGTGGCAATCGCCGACGCGCGCTTTGCCCTCGTGCCCGCCCAGCTGGTGTTTCGCCGCGACACAATGCCCGGCACTCCAGCCGGCACCGGGACCGCCGAGCTGACTGCGGTGATCGTGGATGCGCGGCTCGGCCGGGTGAACTGGCGCACGGTGGCGCGCGGCACCGGCCCCGATCCCTGGACCGCGCTCACGCGAGCGGTGAAGGCGCTGACTCCCGGTTTGCCGTGAGCTCCCCCCGTCGCGAGGCCACGCTCATCGCGGGCGATGGCATCGGTCCGGAGATCACGGCGGCGACGCTGCAGGTGCTCGATGCGGTCGGCGTGCAATTCGATTGGGACGAGGAGTACGGCGGTATGAGCGCCGTCGACAAAGCCGGCACGCCGCTCCCCAACGCCACCCTCGATTCGATCCGCCGCACGAAGCTGGCGCTCAAGGGCCCGCTCACCACACCGGTCGGCGGCGGCTACCGCTCCGTGAACGTCGCGCTGCGCCAGGAGTTCGACCTGTACGCCAACGTGCGGCCGACGAAGACGATGATTCCCGGCGGGCGCTACGAGGGCGTCGACCTGGTGATCGTGCGCGAGAACACCGAGGGGCTCTACGTCGGGCTCGACCACACGTTCCGCGTGGGAGACGACCCCAAGGCGGTGGCGCAGGCGACGTCGGTGATGACGCGCGACGGCGCGCGGCGCATCTGCCGCTACGCCTTCGAGTACGCCAAGGCCCACGGCCGCAAGAAGGTGACAATCGTCCACAAGGCCAACATCCTGAAAGCGACGTCGGCGCTGTTCCTCGAGACGGGGCGCCAGGTGGCGAAAGAGTACGAGGGGACGATTCTCTGCGAGGACAAGATCGTCGACAACACGGCGATGCAGCTGGTGATCAATCCGGGGCAGTTCGACGTGATCGTGACGACGAACCTGTTCGGCGATATCCTCTCCGATCTGGCCGCGGGGCTGATCGGCGGGCTGGGGCTGGCACCCGGGGCCAACATCGGCTCCAAGGCGGCGATCTTCGAGGCGGTGCACGGGTCGGCGCCTGATATCGCAGGGCAGGGAATCGCCAACCCGACGGCGCAGATGCTCGCCGCAGCGATGATGCTCGATCACGTGGGCGAGCTCGACGCGGGGCTGCGGTTGCGGCGGGCGATCGAGACCACGATCGTTTCGGACAACGTGCGCACGCGGGATCTGGGAGGCCGTGCTTCTACAGCCGAATTCGCTCGCGCCGTGGCCGCTCGGGCCTAGCCACGCCTGCGCGCAGTGCGGGGAGATGATCCCCGGCCTCGCGGTGGGTGGGCTCTGCACCGTGTGCTGGGCGAAAGTGGTGCGGCGCGCGCGGAAGATCAGCCAGTGGGTGGCGATCTCGACAACGCTGCCGTTGGCGCTCTATATGACGTTGTCCCTGCCGCACGACCGAACATCGCGGCTCGTCGCAGTGGTAACTGTGCTGGTCTGGTACATGTTGACGTCTCTGATTGCGAGACGCGTGGCCCTGGAGTGGCTCAAATGAAGCTATCGGCTATCGGCTATCGGCTATCGGCTGGTGCGGTGATCGGGTTGGCGACGGCTCCCGGAATCGTGAAGGGACAGACGTCGCTTTCCATATACAGTGACGGTCGAGTCGTGGTGCGGCGCACGCTGCCGCAGGCTCTGCAAAAAGGGCGCAATGCCGTCACCGTGCAGTTCGACGGGTTGGATCCGGCGACGCTGTTTTCCCCGGATACGGCAGTGACCGTGACTGGGGCGGTGGTCCGTTATCCCAGCTCGGCCGGTGACGCGCTGAACCGTGCCCTCGGCCAGACGATCGCGTTTGTGTCGGAAGGAGTCGGGCGGCGCGACACGATCCGCGCGACCGTGGTGCGGGTGGACCCGCCGCAATACCGGCTCGCCGATGGCCGGCTGCTCCTTGCGCCTCCAGGGCTGCCCCTCTTCCCAAGCGAGCTTGTACGCACCACTCCTGAGGCGACGCTCGCACTCGATGCATCACGCGGGCGCCCCAATACGCAGCTGGCGTATGTGGCCCAGAGCGTCACCTGGGAGGCGACGTATCAGGTGATCATCGGAGGCGGTCAGGCTTCCGTTGGTGGAGCAGCGACCGTGATATCGCATTCGCTGCGGTCCGATAGTGCGGACATCCAATTGGTCTCCGGTAGTGTCAATCGTGTACGGCAACCGGAAGAAGAGAACCTGGAACGCGCCGCAGCGGGTGTCATGCAGTATCAGGCAAAGGCGGCACAG
>DASTHG010000161.1:0-20082 GCA_035718325.1 Gemmatimonadales bacterium
GAAACCGAGCGCGCAGTAGCCGCCGGGTTATACCAACACGCCGCGGCCGAGCTTGACCGCCGTATCGCCGAGTTGATCGCGGCGGGCCGTAACCTCGACCTGTTCGGGCTCCGCATCGGGCTTGCGGCGCGTGAATGGGCCCTGCTGCGGCGATTACGGCTCGCGCTGAGCGAGCTGCGCCGCGCCGGGCGCCGCCTGGCGCGGGAAGGCGGCACGCCGTTCTTCAGCGTGGAATCCCACTTCTGCGACGTGCTGAGCGATGGCGGATTCGACATCGTCCTTGGCAATCCTCCCTGGGTCCGTGCCGAGCGCCTGCCGGCGCGCGTGCGGGAGACGCTGAGCGAGCGGTATGCGCTGTGGCGACCGGCCCCCGGGCCATTCGCCCACTTCCCCGATCTGGCGGTGGCGTTCTGCGAGCGCGCCCTCGAGCTCGCGGCGACGCGTGGCGTCATCGCGCTCGTGGTGCCGGCCAAGCTCGCGACGGCGGGCTACGCCGAGTCGTTGCGGCGGCACCTCGCCCAGCGCTGTACCACGGCCGTCGTCGCCCCGCTCGACGAGACTGCCGCCACGACGTTCGGGGCGGCGGTGTATCCGATGGCCCTCGTCGTCGCACGGGCGGAGCCCGAGGCTGGCGCACGGACGGAGACTCGCCTCGGCCCCGCCGATTCCACCCATCAGGTCGCTCAGCGGGTGTTGCAGGCGGAGGGCCCCTGGGTGCTCGAACCGGACGCAGCGACCGTCGCCCGCCGCCTGGAGCACGATTTCCCGCCGCTGGCCAGGCAATGGACGCCGCAGCTGGGAGTGAAGACCGGGGCCGATTCCATCTTTCTGGTCGCTGACCCGCTGCCCGGGACCCGACCTGTCGCGCGAGGGCGGGATGTCGCACGGTGGGAAGTGATGCCGCGCCGGCATCTCCTGTGGACCCACGACGCTTCCGGCCGCCCGCTCGCCGAGCTGCCGGAGGCGACGGCGGCGCGGCTGGCTCCCTTCGCCGACCAACTGCAGCGCCGCACCGACTATCACGGCGGGCCGGTCTGGCAGGTGTTCCGCATCGCTCTCGCCGTCGTCCCGCACCGCGTGCTGTGGGTCGACCTGGCGCGGGAGATTCTGGCCGTCGTGCCACCTCCCGAGATCGTCCCCCTCAACACGGTGTACGGCATCGCCACCCGCAGTGGCGCCGACGCGCACGCCCTCGCCGCGCTGCTCAACACACGATGGTGCACCGCGCTCGGGCGCATCACGGCAGACCCGGCGCGAGGCGGGTTTCGTCGCTTCAACGCGCGTGTCGTCGGCCGCCTGCCGCTGCCACACGCGAGCGCCGAGCAGTGGGCCGCGCTCGCGGAACTGGGTCGGCGGCGGGAGGCGGCGGATACCCTCGTGGGAGAGCTGTATGGCCTCGATGCCCGAGACCAACGCGCCCTGCTTCGTCTCGCCCCGAATCCTCGCTGAGACGCTCGAGGTGCCCATTGAGCCGCTCGCGCTGCTCGTGGATCCGCTCGTCGCCGTGCCCCCGGCCGACGCGTGCCGAGTCGCCGCCCGGGCGTTGCTCGACTTGCCGCACCAACCTCCCGCAGCACCGCCGTGGCTCGCCCCTCATCAGGTGCGGGCGTTCGACCGCATCCATGCCATCGTGCGGCGATTCGGTGGCGCCGTGCTGGCCGACGCCGTCGGATCAGGAAAGTCCTACGTTGCCCTGGCGGTCGCACATGCCGCGGCGGCCCCGCTCGTCCTCGTGGTGCCGGCGGTGTTGGTCGATCAGTGGCGGGCGCTGATTGCGCGATTGTCGCGGCCCGCGCGCATCGAGACCCACGAGCGGCTCAGTCGCGACCGGAAGTCGCTACAAGGCTTCGCGCCCGGATCGTTCGTGGTCGTGGACGAGGCCCATCACTTCCGAAACCCGGAGACGCGCCGTTACGGCACGCTGGCGCGTCTCGTGGTGCACAGCCGCGTACTGCTCGTCACGGCGACACCGGTTTACAACCGGCCCGCCGACCTGATCCACCTCTTGCGGTTTTTTCTGCGGGACGATGCGCTCGTCGCATACGGCGTCCCATCGCTGCTGGTCGCGGCCCGGGAGCCGCGGGTGATTCCCGTTGTCCGTGCTGCCGTCGCGCGCATCGTCGTGGCACGGTCACGGCTGCGCGTCGCGCCGCTGTGGGACGGAAAGCGGTTCCCGGAGCGGGAAGAAGGACGCGTGATACGCGCCGCGCCCGCCGAGCCGGAACGGCTCGCGACCCTGATCGAGGGCGTGCAGCGGCTGCGTCCACCGGGAGCTGCCGCGCTGCACCGGCTGACGCTGTTGCGGCGGCTCGCGTCCAGCGTCCCCGCCCTGCGGCAAAGTCTGCGACGGTACGAAGCGTTCCGCTCCCTCGCGCGCGACGCCGGCGTCGCGCAGCGACGCCTCACTCCGCGCGAGTTCCGGCGCGTCTTTGCCCTGGAGGACGACGCCGATCTGCAATTGGCATTTCTGCCGCTGCTGCTCGAAGCCGGAACCACGGTCGACGAGGATCCGGATGACTGGACGCTCGTGCGACGCTTGCTCGATGAGGCACGCGTAGGGCCGGACCCCAAGGCGGCGGCATTGGGCCGGTATCTCGAGCAGTGTGACGGCAAGACGATCGTCTTCATCCAGGCCGCCGCCACAGTCCAGCACCTGCGCCGGCAGCTGCCCCGGTCGTTGCGGCTCGCCGCGCTTTGCGGCGCGGCGGGTTGGCTCGGTTTCGATCGCGTGTCGCGCTGCGACGTGCTTGCCGCCTTCGCGCCGCGCTCTCTCGGCGTGGCGCCGCTCCCGGAACGGGAGCAGGCCGACGTCCTGCTCGCCACTGACTTGATCGGCGAGGGGCTCAACCTTCATGACGCGAGACGCGTGATCCACTATGACCTGCCGTGGAGTCCCGCACGGCTCGCGCAACGCGTCGGACGGATCGACCGGCTGGGATCGCCTCACACCAGCGTTGAAACCGTCTCGTTCTTGCCGATCGAACCGCTCGCTGCAGCACAGGATATCGAGGAGCGACTCGCCGCCAAGGTGGCGATGCAGATAGGCGGGGGAGTAGCGCAGATCGAAACGACCTCGGGCGGCCGAGGCGGAAACGCGCCGTTCGATTGGTGCGACCGGCTGCAGCGGCTCGCCGCTGGAGCCGCTCCGGCGAGCGTTGGTGGCGTGCGCACTAGCGTCGCCGCGATGCGCGATGCCGTCGTGCTGGTGGTCGCCTTCGGACTCGATGTGGAGGTGATCGTCGTGGAAGACGGCGCCGCTCGAGCCGATCCCGATGCCGCCACCTCCCTCCTCGCACAGGCGCACGGCGCCGGAGCAGCCGTCGTCCATGGTCCCGCCATCGCACAGGCGATGCAGGTGGCCGCGCCGCTCGTGCGTGCCCGGCTCGCCGACATCGCCGCCGCCCGCTGGCGGGCAGCCGACCGCGACCAGCCGGGCCGACGGCTCATCCCGATGGTACTGGCGGCTGCCCGCCGGGCGGCACAAGGCCGCCGCGCGGATCGGCTCGGTCGGCTCGACGGACTCGTGGCGCGCCTGACCGGCGGGCTGACCGCCGGAGAGAGTCTCCTGCTCGATGATCTGATCGCCGATCACCGGCCGTTCGACGTCACCAACCTCCTCGCCTGGCACGACGGACTGCCGCCAGTCGCCCCCTCGGCTGAGGCGCCGATCCCCCGTCTGGTGGCGGCGATTCGACTGGCGCGCTGTCGCTGAGGGCCTGGGGGGGCCAAGGGACGCCATTTTCGTCGGCACGGGTTGTCACGCTTCGGTCATCGGGGACAATTTTATTGCTCCATGCGACACCCTACACTGCCCCTGCGGGCCTATATCGACCGTCTCCGTGCCTTGTACGGCCGCCCCAAGCGGCCCATCCCGAGCGGCCCCTTCGAATGGATCATCTGGGAACACGTCGCCGTCGTCCCCGACGACGAGCAGCGCGCCCTGGTCTTCCGCACGCTGCGCCAGAAGATCGGCACGACGCCGCAGGCGATCCTGCGGACCCCGAAACCGAAAATGCTCGAGCTGCTGGCGCCGGGGGGGCCGAATGGCGGCGCCCGGCTCGCCCGGCTGCGCGAGGCCGCCGAGCTGATGATCGAAATCGGTCTCGCCCGGGTGCGGACACTGGTGCGTGAATCGCCGGCCGAAGCCAAGAAGCTCTTGAAGCGGTTCAAGGGAATCGGGGAGACGGGCGCGGACCGGATCCTGCTGTTCTGCCGCACCCAGGCGACGCTCGCTCCCGAAGCGAATGGGCTGCGGGTGCTGCAGCGGCTCGGGTATGGGAAACCGGGAGCGAGCGGGACCACCGCCTACCATTCTGTGGAAGAGGCGCTCGTCCCGGAGCTCAGCCGGGATTACAACTGGCTGATCCAGGCGCACCAGCTGCTGCGCCATCACGGGCAGGAGACCTGCCGCTCCACCCCACGCTGCGACGTCTGCCCGCTGGCACCCGACTGCGCCTGGTTCAAGCGCAGCGGCGGCCGGTGACCCGGTGCCGTTCGGGACGTTTCTGTTCGATCTCGATGGCACCCTGATCGATTCGATCGAGCTGATTCTGCGTTCGTATCGCCATACGATGCTCGCCCACCGCGGCTACGAACCCCCCGACGACGTCTGGATGGAAGGCCTCGGCACGCCGTTGTGGGTGCAGTTCCGCCTGTGGAGCAACGATGAATCCGAGATCAAAGCGATGGTGGAGACGTACCGCGAATACAACCTCGCACACCACGACGAGCTGGTGCGGCCCTATGACGGCGTCGTCGAGCAGGTGCGCCGGCTCGACGCCGGCGGCAAGACGCTTGGCCTCGTCACGAGCAAGATGCGCGGCGGGGCGCTCAGGGGTCTGCGAGTCGCAGGGCTGGAAGACGTCTTCGACGTCGTCGTCGGATCGGATGATGTGTCACGACCCAAGCCGCACCCCGAACCCGTGCTGACGGCGCTGGCGCAGGCGGGGAAGCCGGCGGCGGACGCGGTGTTCATCGGGGACTCGCGCCACGACATCGAGTGCGGCCGAGCAGCCGGCGTGAAGACCGCGGCGGTACTGTGGGGACCGTTCGACCGCGAGCACCTCGAAGATCTCGATCCCGATTACTGGCTGGAACAACCACAGGATATCGCGACCCTCGCCTGATGCCCTTCGTCACCTTCGATCTCGAGCGCTGGCAAAGCACCTGGGAGAACCGGGTCCGGTACAACCTGTCGGAATCGGGCGTGCACCCGCTGAGCGTACGCGAGCTGCTCGATCTGGCCCAAGCCGCCGCTGACCCGCTGCTCGACGTGCGGCTCGGCTACAGCCAGTCCAACGGCACCGACGCGCTGCGCGAGCGCATCGCCGCGTTGTACCCCGGGGCCACACCCGATCAGGTGCTCGTCACGAACGGCAGCGCCGAGGCGAACTACGTCGCCGCGCTGCGGGTGATCGAGCCCGGCGACCAGGTCGCGATGCTGCTCCCCAACTACCTGCAGCTCTGGGGTCACGTGCAGAACCTCGGGGCGCAGGTACGTCCCTTCCGGCTGCACGAAGAGCGCGGCTGGGCGCCCGATCCCGCCGAGATCCGCTCGGCGATCGCGCCGGGGACGAAACTCGTGGTGGTGACGAACCCGCACAATCCGACGGGACACATCCTGGCCGACGCGATGCGCCGCGCGATCATCGACCGCTGCGCTGAAGTCGGTGCCTGGCTGCTCGCCGACGAGGTGTACATGGGCGCCGAGCGCCACGGCAATACCACCGCGTCGTTTTGGGGCAGCTACGATCGGCTGCTCTGCGTGGCGGGGCTCTCCAAAGCGTACGGACTCCCGGGCCTCCGCATCGGCTGGCTCGTGGGGCCGGCGCCGATCGTGGCGGATGCCTGGGCACGCCACGACTACACGACGATCGGCCCCTCCGGCGCGAGTGACCACCTCGCCACGCTGGCGCTGCAACCCGCCGTGCGCGACCGCCTGTTGGCTCGGACGCGCGGAATCCTGCGGGAGAATTATCCCGTGCTCGAGCAGTGGCTCAAGACCTTCGGGCCGTCCTTCGGCTGGGTGGCCCCGCAGGCTGGGGCGATCTGCTGGGTGCGCTACCGCTCGCGTGTGGACGGCGAAACACTGGTAGAGCGGGTTCGCGCCGGTCAGAGCGTATTACTCGTGCCGGGCGAGCACTTCGGCATGCCAGGCTACCTGCGCTTCGGGTTCGGCAACGAAGGTCCCGAGCTGCGCGCGGCGCTGGAGGCCACGGCGACCGGCCTGAGGCCGGCTCTAGGCGACTGACGTGCGGGTCGTCCGCCTCGAGGAGTTCCGCGACAAGATCACGTTGGCGGCGGCGATCGCGGCGGTGGAGCGCGGGTTCAAGGCGCTGGCGCTAGGCCAAGCTACGCTGCCCGAGCCGATGGCCATGGAGCGTTCCCGCCCCACCGCATCCATTCACGTCAAGGGCGCCCAGCTCACCGGCGGCCGGTTCATCGTCCTCAAAGTGGCGACCGGGTTCCCGGCGAACGTCGAGCGCGGCAAGCCGGCAGGCGATGGACTGTTCCTCCTGCTGGACGCGAATACTGGCGCGCCGGCGCTGGTGCTGGAAGAGCACGGGTACCTCACCGATCTGCGGACCGCGGCCGCGATCGCCCTCACGCTCAAGCATCTCGCGCCGGTCGATGCCCGCACCGCGCTGCTGGTCGGCGCCGGGGGGCTCGCCCGTCTCACCGCGCGCGCCATCCTGGCGCAGCGGCAGCTCGACCGGCTCACGTTCTGGAACCGCACGTTCGAGCGTGCGGAAGCACTCGCCGCCGAGTTCACCGGGGTAGTCCCGACGCGCATCGCGCCCGCCCTCGAATCGGCGGTACGCGATCATCGCATCATCGTCTCCATCACGGCGAGCACGACGCCGCTCATCAAAGCGGCGTGGGTGGCGCGCGGTACTCACATCACCTCGGCCGGCACCGACAGCCCCGACAAGGTGGAGCTCGAGCCGGCCCTCTTGGCCAAGGCCGACAAGTTATTCGCGGACCGGGTCGTACAGACCGAGCGGTTCGGCAACCTGCACCACGCCCTCGCCGCGGGAACCGTGACGCGGCGCAAGGTGACGGGGGAGCTCGGCGATCTCGTGGCGGGACGGCTGCTGGGGCGGGAGCTGCCTCACGAGATCACCATCGCCGACCTCACCGGCGTCGGCGTGCAGGACGCCGCGATCGCGGAAACGGTGGTGGAGGCGCTTGGATTATGATGGACTCGGGCTCAGTCCCCTAGCGATTGAAGGCGTGCACCAGCACGTAGGCGAGCCCGGCGATCCCGGCCGCTGCCGGAATAGTCAGGACCCACGCCCACACGATCCGCCCCGCCACCGCCCAGCGCACCGCCGAGAAGCGCTGCGCCGCGCCCACGCCGGTGATAGCGCCAGTGATGGTGTGCGTGGTGCTCACCGGAATGCCGAAGTGGGACGCCAGCGAGATCGTCAGCGCGCCGGCAGTCTCGGCGCAGAACCCCCCGAACGGTTTGAGCTTGGTGAGCCGCTGACCCATCGTTTTCACGATGCGCCAGCCGCCGGCCATCGTGCCGAACGCGATTGCCGTATAGGCAGCGAACACCACCCAGGTCGGGACGTGGTCGGTCGTCGTCACGTGCAGCGCGCCGATGTTCAGCTGCTGCAACGAGGCCTGCTCGGCGAACAGCAGGCCCACAATGATCCCCATGGTCTTTTGCGAGTCGTTGCTGCCGTGCGACAGCGACATACTTGCGGCGGACACGAGCTGCAGCAAGCGGAAGGCGCGGTCGACCCGTCGCGGCAGTGAACGGCGCAGGAGCCACGAAAGACCGATGACGAGAGAGAACGAAACCAGCATGCCGAGCAGCGGCGACACGACGATGAAGATCAGCGTCAGCACCCACTTTCCCGGCCAGACGATGGCGGAAATCCCCACCTTCGCGATCGCGGCGCCGGCATAACCGCCGATGAGCGCGTGCGAGGAAGACGACGGCAGACCCGCGTACCAGGTAATGAGGTTCCAGGTGATCGCGCCCAAGAGCCCCGCGAGCACCACGTTGGCGTCCACGATGGACGGGTTGACGATGCCAGAGGCAATGCTCTTGGCGACCGCTGTTCCGAACAGGAAGACGGCGACGAAGTTGAAGAACGCGGCCCAGACGACGGCGGCGGTCGGGCTGAGCACGCGAGTCGACACGACGGTCGCGATCGAGTTCGCGCTGTCGTGAAATCCGTTGATGAAGTCGAAGACCAGGGCGACCAGAACGATCGCCAGGATGAACGCGACGTGGCCGGTCATCAGGCGTGTTTCAGCGCGATGGATTCGACGACGTTCGCCACGTCCTCCGCTTCGTCGAGCGTACGCTCGAGGTTGTCATAGATCTCCTTCCACTTCACCAGCTCGATCGCGTTCGTCTCCTTCTCGAACAGCAGGCCCAGGGCCTCGTGGTAAATGACGTCGCCCTCTTCCTCGAGCCGCTTCGCCTCGACGCAATACTTGATGACGTCGTCCCCTTTCCTGAGACGACCGACCGCCTCCCCCAGCGTATTGGTCATGCGACCGATCACCTCGGCGAGCTGGCGCACGCCCTGGGGAGCCATCCCCAGGTGGAAGATCTGCGCCCGGCGCGCCGTGCCGTCGATCGTGTCGATCACGTCATCCAGATCGGACGCCAGCTGATGGATGTCCTCGCGATCGAGTGGAGTGATGAACGTGCGGTCGAGCCGGTTGACGACCTCGTGCGTGACCTGGTCGCACTCGTGCTCGAGCCGTTTGATGGCCTCGACGATCGGCGTGCGCCGCTCGGGAGGCGCCTCGAACAGCTCGCGCAGCTTGCCGGCGGCTTCGTGGTTGCGTTTGGCGACCTCGACGAAGAGGTCGAAGAATTCTTCCTCGCGCGGTAACAGTCGCAGAGGCACGGTTCCCTCGACGATGGTGGGAGACGGACTGAACGGGCGTACAAGAATAGCGAGGTGTGTGGGCCGCCACTAGGTTAGCTGACCTCCTGGCGGAGCGACTCCCCGGCATGGCGACCGCGCAACAACCGCAGACCGATTTCATCCGAGCCATTTCGCGCTGGGATGCGACCGCGCTCGCGGTCGGCTCGATGATCGGATCCGGGATCTTCATCGTATCGGCCGAGATCCTGCGCGAGGTGCACGCCCCGGGGTACTTGCTCCTGGTCTGGGCCCTGACAGGCGGCGTGACACTGATCGGCGCCCTCACCTACGGCGAGCTGTCGGCGATGTATCCCCACGCCGGCGGTCAGTACGTCTACCTGCGCGAAGCGATCTCGCCGCTGTTCGGCTACCTGTATGGATGGACGTTGTTCGTCGTCATTCAAACCGGCACCATTGCCGCCGTCGCCGTCGCCTTTGCCCGGTTTACCGCGGTGTTCTGGCCCGCACTGCGCCCCGACGTGTTCGGCGGCTGGGGTGGAACGATTACTTTGCCGCAGCCGATCGGCCCCATAGTGGTGGGAGTATCCCCGCAGCGCTTGTTCGCGATCGCCTCGGTCGTGGTGCTGACGGCGATCAACATCCGCGGCGTCCGCACCGCCACCATTATTCAGACGACGTTCACCGCGACCAAAGCGGCGAGCCTCGCCGTCTTGATCCTGCTCGGCATCACCATCGGCCGCCACGCCGATGCCGCCGTGGCGAACTTCGGCGGGCATTTCTTCGAAACCGGTGGCGTCGCGGTCGGCTTGACCACCATCGGCGCCGCGATGGTCGGTTCGCTGTTCTCGATGGACGCGTGGAACAACGTCGGGTTCGCCGGGAGCGAGCTGAAGGATCCGAAACGGGACCTGCCCTTCGCCATGACGATGGGGGTGGTCATCGTGTCGGTGCTGTACCTGCTTGCCAACGTCGGGTATCTGAGCGTCCTTCCAGCCTCCGCCATCACGACGGCGCCGCAGGACCGGGTCGGCACCGCCGCGCTCGAGGCGATCCTCGGCACGCCGGGGCGGTACATCATGGCGGCGGCGATCATGATCTCGACGTTCGGCTGCAACAACGGGTTGATACTGTCCGGCGCGCGGGTCTACTACGCCATGGCGCGCGACAATCTTTTCTTCCGTTCGGCGGGACGGCTGCACCCGCGCTACCAGACGCCCGGCGTGGCGCTCGTGGTGCAGGCGGTCTGGACCTCGCTGCTGTGCCTGTCGGGCACCTACAGCCAGCTGCTCAACTTCGTGATTTTCGCCGCAATCCTGTTCTACCTGCTGACGACGGTCGGACTTTTCGCTCTGCGCACCAAGCATCCGCACGCCGAGCGGCCGCTGCGCGCGCCCGGGTACCCCTGGCTCCCCGGAGCCTACGTGGTGTTGACGGGGCTGATCGCCGTTTCACTGCTCGTCGTGCACACGACCCGGACATACGCCGGGCTGGGGCTGCTGCTCGTGTTGCTCGGGGTACCGGTGTACTACGTCTGGAGGAGCATGGTCCGATAACCCCACGCGGAGCTCTCGTTCATGCGGCAACTGCCGGTGTTGCGCTCGATTCCCGCGGCGTCCTGCGCCGTCATCCTGGTCGCCTGCCTTCACAACGAAGGTCCCACCACAACGGGCCCGCTCTTCGCCACCACGACGATCGACTCGACTGTCGGTACCGTCGCCACGACATCGCTCGTGGTGGATGTGTCGCAGCGCGTGCACGTGCTGTACTCGCAAGACGGGATCAGCACGCTGCGCTATGCGACGTGCGCCGGATCGTGCGCGCTCGCGACGAGCTGGCAGTACGTGACGGTAGACACGACCGCGAATTCCGGAATGGGCAGCTCACTGGTCATCGATGCCGGCGGACTCCATGCCACCTACCAGGTCTTCAACGGCCAGGGCGATCTGCGCTACGCGGCGTGCGCCGGGAACTGTCTCCAAGCGACGAGCTGGCAGGCGGCGACGATCGACTCGAGCGGCGATACGGGTCATGATGCCGCCCTGGCTTCGGACGCGAACGGCCAGCTGCAGGTGACCTATATCGAGCGGGCCGGCGGCGCCCGCGGCTACCTCAAGTACGCGTCGTGCGCGACCGGCTGCACGACGGCGAGCAACTGGCAGATTACCGTGCTCGACAGCGGCACATTTCTGTTTTCGTCGCCGCGCGCGCTCGCCGTCGACGGCTCCGGCCGGCGCCACCTCGTGTACCAGAAGTCCGATTCTGCGGGCGTCGCCCCGCTATTCTACGCCCGCTGCGACACGGGATGCGCCAGCGCGGCGAGCTGGCACACGACGCTGGTCGACCCCGACCCGTTGTTCGATGCCGTCCCCGTCATCGTTGTCGACGAGGGCGGTCATCCACGCAGTGGGTACTGGGACCACCTCAGCAACCAGGTGGTCATCTCGTACGCCTCGTGCGATACGCAGTGCACCGCAACGGACGGATGGCGTATCCTGCCGCTCCAGACGATCGAGCAGGGCAGCTCCGACCTGCTGCAGCATTCGCTCGTTCTGGATCAGGCCGGTCGCCCGCACATGAGTTTTCAGCACGGCGGCTTGTCTTATGCCGCATGCAACAACCTCAACTGTTCCGTCCCCGGGAGCTGGTTCGAGGTCCCGATCGCGGCCACGACCGGAGGCAGCGGCGTCGGCTCGGCGAGCGCAGTCGGTGTGTTGCCGGTAGGGTTATTTCAGGCGGGGATCGTGTATCTCTCCGCAGGCGCATCGAAGGGGAGCCTGGAATTCGCGCAATCGAATTAACCAATTTAAGCACAATGAGTTAGATGTGTGGTTGCGGGCTCGATTGGTCGGCTTATATTCGCCAGACAGACCCGAATAAAAGCCGAAAACGAGGAGGCCCCATGCCCGCCACGCCGCGCCAGCCCGCCCAGCTGCAGCCCACCGTTTACGCGCCGTCGATCCAGCGCCGCTGTCCCGATTGCGATGCGCGCGTCACGCCGCAATCCGGCTGCCTCGTGTGCCCGAGCTGCGGGTGGTCACGATGCGGCTGAGGTCGCTCACCGTTCTCGATGAGCGCCTTCGCGGCACCAAGTTCGTCACACTCGATGCGCGGTCAGTGCTCAACTCTCCCGAGCAGACCGGAATGGATTTCTGGTCGATCAACCCATACGTCGGATGCGAATTCGGGTGCACGTATTGTTACGCGCGCTTCGCGCACCGCTACGTCGTGGAACGCGCGCACGCCGCGCGGCGCCTCGCCGACGAGCAGCTCGCTGAATATCGCGGGGCCAACGGGTGGGAGGCGTTCGAGCAGCGCATCTTCGTCAAGGCGGGACTCCAGGCCGCACTGCGCACCGACTTGCGCCGTTACCATCGCTCGGCGGCGCGCGACGCGCCGATCGTGATCGGCACCGCAACCGATCCCTATCAGCCTGCGGAGCGGCGCTTCCGGCTCACGCGTCTGGTGCTCGAAGAGTTGGCGCAGTGCGAAGGGCTGTCCGTCGGGATCATCACGAAGAGCCCGCTCGTCACCCGGGACATCGACGTGCTGCAGCGTATCCAGCTGCACAACGATCTCGAGGTGCACGTGTCACTCATTGCGCTGGATAGCGATCTTGTGCGTGTGCTCGAAGCCCGCTCTCCGGTACCGGCCGCTCGCCTGCGCGCGGTTACGCGGCTCACGGCAGCGGGCGTGAATGCGGGATTGATCGTGGCCCCGGTGCTTCCCGGGATTTCGGACGACGTGGAGCGGCTCGACGCGTTATTCGCAGCAGCCCGGGCGGCACAGGCCCGCTTCGTAACGGCGAGCCCGTTACGACTCTATCCCGGAATTCGCGATCGCTTCCTACCGGTCCTCGAGGAGCACTTTCCGCACCTCGCCGAACGCTACCGACGCGCATACGCCGGTCGAGGGTCAGCGCCGCCGGACTACGCGCGAGCACTGACACGGCGGGTGACCAGACTGCAGGAGAAGTACGGATTCGAGACGAGGGACATGCGAGCTCGATACAGGAAGAACAGAGCGGGCTCGCAGTGGGAGTTGAATCTGGGCCGCTAGTTCCTCGTGACCAGGTGAAAGACCATGGAGTCGCCACACACGGCGGCCGCCGGCTTATAGAGGTACCCCTCGACGAACGCCGACCAGAACGTGGCCGTGTCGGCGGGAGGGTTTTCCACCACGTATTGACTCACCCCCGCGAAGATCCTGACACATCCGCCGGAGTCGCGTGACGCGGAGACGCGTCCGGCTGCGTTGGTGCGGGACGTATCGACGGAGTCGCTGCGCACCACGATCGAGCCAAAGGTGCGTACCGGAAAGCTGGATGGCCCGGTGGCCGGAGCTGCGACATCCGCCGCGGCGCGCAGGTCGTAACTGCGGGGGGACGGAGCTGCAAGACCTGCGACCGTCGAGCGCACGTCAAAAAAGGCGAAAATGGGTGGCGTGGCCGGAGCGCCGCCGACCGCGAGCGGGCAGTTCAGCTGTGGTCCGTTGAACACAAAGAACGGTTCGAACGTCAGCGCCGAATTATCGATCGTCATTCCGGGACTGAACCGCTCGTCACCGCAGCCGGCGTTGAACCCCACGAGCCGCACGTTGAACGATTGCGCCCGATGCACCTCGGCAGGCCATTCCATCCAGCTCACCTGGGTGAAGACGACGCGGGTATCGTCGGAACAGGCGGTGAGGGCCGCCGCCGAGAGGCAAACGAAGATGGCACACCGCATGACCGTGATACCCTCCCGCAGGTGCGACAGGTCACTTCCATGCTTCCGCGAGCGCGCGAATCGTCCCGGGGGCGTTGCCTTCCGCCCGGTTGTTGACGACGATGAGCGCCTCGATACGCCGCCGTACGGCTTCGGACATCAGCCGATGCAAGTCGCGCCGCAGGTCGGGCAGGGGCTCACGGATCTGATCATAGGGCTGGAACTGCCGCACCGCGTCCTCGTACTTTCGCCCGGGCTTGAGCAACGCCCGCGCCACCGTGAAGGTCGCGGGAAATGTCCACGGCAGATCGAGCTGCGCGCCGATCGGCGGCATCTCGGTCCACGAGTTGAACACGTGTGCCACGCCATGGCGTTGCAAGACGAGCCCGTGCAGGTCGTGCAGGAATTCGGGAGTGCGCAGCTCGACGGCGTAGCGAAAGTCCTTCGGGAGAGCGCCGAGAAATCTGTCGAGCTCGTCGGCCCAATCAGCAACGTCGGGAAGGTCCTTGCCGCGCATCGCCTGGAATTCGAACACGAAGCACGCGGCGTGGTCGCGGAACGCCCGTGCGTAGGGGGTGAGCACGGCGTCCTTGAAGAGCTGCGCGTTCAGGAAGTCGGGATTCCTGAGACCCGAGAGATTACCCCAGCGGCGATCCTGATTGAAGCGCCGCGCCGTGATCCGGTCCCACACCTTGCTCACACACGGGAACCCCGGCGGCAAAGCCCGCGCGTACGCGGCCAGCGTCTCCTCGCTCGGCGGGTCATAAAATGCGCTGTCGATCCCGACCGTTTGGAACAGCGGATAGCGCGCGTATTCCTCGAGGCGTTTCGCCGGCTGCGGGCCGCGGTAGCTGCGATGGTAGACCTCCCCCGACCACCCGTCGTAGGTCCACGTGGAGGTCCCGAAGTGGATGTTCGGCGGCACGTGCCGCGCCAGCGCCACAACAGCCAGCGGAGGGTCGGGGAGCGCGTCGCTCTCGAAGAGATCGGGTTGCGTCATCGTCTCAAACAGTGGCACCTGTCGCCACTGGGCGCCACGGGAGCCCCCGGCGCTGCGCGTAACGATCCAGCCGCTCGAGCGCCGTCACGGTGAGCGTGACCGCCCCGTACGACGCTTCGACTTTGCCGCGCAGTACGTAGGGTCCCGTTCCGAAGAGCAATGGGACGACCTTTCGATAGACGTCGGGGAAAATCACCGTTTCGATGAGGCCCGTGCCATCGTCGAAGGTGACGAACTCCATCGGCTCATCCTTGATCGTGTGCACCGGCTTTCCCGTCGTCAGCATCCCCACGCACGTCACGTGCTTGCCCACGTGACCGCTCAGCGCCGTGGCGGGAATGGGATGAATGACGCGCGTCGTCTCGGCGACGAGCGCCATGGGGTGGCACGACGCGAGATAGCCGAGCACGGCGAATTCGTCACGCAGCTGGCGGTCGGCGTCATACTCGTCGAGCCGGGGAAGGGCGCTGAGAGGGGTTTCATCGAGCGGGAGGGTTTCCTGCCTGAGCGTGTTCACCCCGGGGCCACGCCCCGGGGTCGACGGGACCTGGAGTGAGTCCACCAGCCACATGAGCTGGGGCCGCGTGCGCCCCTGGGCGATTCCGTCGCAGGCGCCGGCCTGCACCAGCACGCGCAAGTCGCCGGGCGTGAGGCCGGCGCGCCTCCGGAGATCGTCCAGTGACGCATACGCACCACCCCGCTCCTTCTCGGCCGTGAGCGCGGCGAGACCCGCTGCCGTCAACCCCTTCAACGCCATCAATCCGATGCGCAGCGTCCGTCCCCGTCCCACGTACGACACGTCGCTCATGTTCACATCGGGCGGGAGGATCGCGAGCCCCATGCGCCGCGCTTCGGCGATGTAGGCGAACGGCGCGTAGTAGCCGCCCTCGTTCGAGAGCACCCCGGCAATGAACTCGGCGGGGTAGTGCGCCCGCAGGTAACCCGATTGCAGCGCCACCTGGATATAGGACGCGGAGTGGCCCTTGCAGAACGAGTAGCCGGAAAACGACAGGATCATCGCCCACACTTCGTCGACGATCGCCGGTGCGACGCCGCGCGCGGCGGCACCCGCACGGAACTGGTCCTCGTAGGCGCGCAGCTCCTTCATCGGGCGTTTCTTGGTGAGCGACTTGCGCACGCCGTCCGCCTCCGACACATCCATCCCGGCGAGCGCGACGCACACGTTCACGACGTCCTCCTGGTACACCATCACCCCGAACGTCTCGGCGAGCACGTCGCGCAAGACGGGGTGGGGCGGCTCGTAGGGAGCGCCATGCAGCCGCTCGAGGTAGGTGTTGATGTAGTGGTTCGACGCGGGACGGATGATGCTGGTGTTCAGGACGAGCAGATCGAAGGTGTCGGACTTGCTCTTCTGGCACAGCAACCGCGACGCGGGGGACTCCGTGTAGAACACCCCCATCGTGTTGCCGGTGCGGAACACTTCGCGGGTCGCCTCGTCCGTCACCGGATCGCTCGAGGTGTAGTCGATCGCTACTGCTTCGTGGGCGTTCACCGCCGCGATGGCGTCGCGAATGACGGCGAGCGAGCGGTTGCCGAGCAGGTCGATCTTCACGAGCCCCGCGTCTTCGGTGCCGTCTTTCTCGAACTGGATCGCGGGAACAGGCAGCACACCTTTGCCGGTGTCGATCTCCTTCGCGGCGTACTGCACGGCGACGTAGTTGGTCAGCGCGTCGGGAACGATGACGACGCCGCCGGGGTGGAGCGACAGCGTGCGCGGCAGCCCGACCAGCGCTTCGGCGGCGCGCGCGATTTCGGGCCACGCCCCGCCCAGCGCGAGCGTCTGGAAATTGGGATGTGTCTCGAGCAGCTGGGGCAGCGCCCCGCCGTCCGACCACGGCAACCGCTTCGTGACGGCCCCGATCTCGGCGGCGGGACGCCCGTACACCTTGGCGACTTCGCGCAGCGCCGCCTTGCGCTGGAAGGTGACATGGTTCGCGACCATCGCGGAGCGCCCGCCGCCGTAGGTGCGGAAGACATACTCCAGAGCGGCGTCGCGCTCGTCCCAGGGGAAGTCGAGATCGGCGTCGGGGGGATCCTTGCGCCCGGGGTTCAAGAACCGCTCGAACACGAGCCCCTGCGCCAGCGGGTCGACGTGCGTCAGCTCGAGGCAGTAGCTCACGATCGAATTCGCCACGCTGCCGCGCCCGCAGTGCGTCGGCGCGTGATCCACGATGTCCTTCACGACGAGGAAGTAGTCGGCGAATCCCTTCAAGGCGATGACCGAGAGCTCGTGATCGATCCGGGTCTGCACCACCGGAGAGAGCGGCGCGGTCCCATAGCGGCGGCGGGCGCCGTTCTCGGTCAGCTGCCGCAGCTGGGCGAGCGCCTCGGGACCCGACGTCGTGGGGAGGATGACGCGCCCCGTGGGCGGCTCGCCGCGGCAGCGATCGGCCAGCGCCAGCGTGTTGGCGAGCGCATCGGGGGCATCGGGAAACAGACGCGCGACGTCCGGCACCGGCTTGAGCCAGGCATCGCGCGGCGCCATCACGTCGGCGGGAAGCGTCGAGAGGGTGGCGTTGCGCGTGATCGCCGCCAGCAGCCGGTGACGCGCGTGATCCTGGGGGTGCGCGAACCGCACCGCATTGGTCGCGACCGGCGGCAGTCCGTGCGCGCGCGCGAACGCCAGCGCCCGCTCGCGCCCGCGCCCCGGCACCAGCTCGACGTAGAGGTTCTCGGTCCCTGATTCCCGGGCCAACCTGTCGAGGAAAAGGGTATCGGACGACAGAACCGCCACTCCTGCACGATCAGCCAATAGCTGATAGCCAATAGCGAAGTTGTCTTCGCAGTGCCGCGCCGTGATCGCCCGACACATCGTCCCCCATCCCGTCGCATCGAAGGGCAATATCACCGCCCGCTCCGTCTCCGTCTCGAGCGAGACGCCATAGACCGGGCGCAGTCCATAGGCCCGCGACACGCGGCGAAAGTCCATGGCACCGTACACACCGTTCGTGTCGGTGAGCGCGAGCGTCGCCGCGCCGCGCTCGGCGGCGGCCGCGGCGAGCGCCTCGAGCGACGACGCACCGACCCCGCCGCCGATGATCGAAAAGGCGGAGTGGACGTGGAGGTGAATGAAATCGTCAGGCATCAGATGCGCGCGTCGTATCCGTCGCTAAAGCGGCGGCTCGGCGCTGCGCGGAGCGTCTTGAAAGACGCGTGCCCTTGAGGGCACGTCGCGAAGCGCCGAGCCACGACTTCAGTCGTGGAACACGCGCGCGACCACCGACACCGGCTCTACCGGGCATAGCGGATACTTGCCGTCCCGTACCGGCGCCGTACGCCGTCCAACGCCCGGTTGAGCGCCTGGCGGCGCACCATGGGATGCGGCTGGCCGAAGAGCGACAGCTGATAGTCGTGCCCTACGCCGAGCGTCACGGTTAGCCCGAGCGCGGTGAGAGCGATGCGCCGGGTGAGGAGACGGTCGGCGAGAGTGCGAGCCGCGGCGGTCAGCTCGACGTCGAGGTCGGTGGCGGGTTCGAGCGCCGTACCGGCCTGGACGTCGCGATGATCGGCGTAGCGGGCGACGAGCTCGAGGCGATCGGCGGTGGCGCGGCGCTGCCGCAGCGTGCGCCCCAACTGCTCCGCCTGCCGTCGCAGCTCGGTGTGCAGCAGGTCGCGGTCGTTTGTTTCGCTGCCGAGCGTCGCGCGGGCGATCAGCGTTTCGCGCCGAGCAGGCGGCACGACGGGCCGGGGGTCGACGCCGTTGGCACGTGCGTGCAACAGGACGCCGCGCCGCCCCAGCACGCTTTCCACCTGTCCCCGCGCCAGCAGCGCGAGCGTTCCGATGCGCTCCACGTTGTAGCGCGCCAGCTGATCGCGGATCAGCGGCGTTGCGCCGGGGAGCGCCGCGAGCGGGTGCGGGGCGAGAAAGGCGGGTTCGTCACCGGGACGGATGTCGACCACGTGCTCAGGCTTCAGGACGTGCGCCGCGACTTCGCTCACCACCTTGTTGATCGCGAGCCCCACCGTGACCGGGAGGCCGAGGCGTCCCCAGATCTCGCGCCGGATGCGCGCCGCGACGTCCAGGGCAGGGCCGAACAGTTTGCGTGTGCCGGTGAGATCTCCGAACGTATGCCCCAGGGTGTGCGGCTCGATCACCGGGACGTACGGCACCAGCAGCCGCTCGAGCGCGCGGGAGGCGCGTCGGTACAGCCCATAGCGCGGCGGGAGCAGCACGAGATCGGGGCAGCGGCGCAGCGCCTGGTAGATCGGCATGCCCACCGCGATTCCCGCGAGCGTCGCCTCGGGCGATGCCGACCAGATGATCGCGCGGTCCGTGCCGCCGGGCGCGATCGCCAATGGCCGGTCCTGAAACCGCGCGCTGCGTTGCGCCACCCGTTCGACGGCGATCGGAAACGTGAGCGGATTGACGTACAGGATGGCGCGATCCATCGGGCACAGCCGGGCTCTGGGAAAGAGAACGTGCCCGAAAAAAACCCGAAAGTCAAGCAGCTACTTAACAGCCGTACTACCTTGTTAGTGTAATGAAAATGGCGCGACACTGATACTTACAGCCATCGTGCTATAGTACCGAAGTTGGATGCCGCCTCGTAGCGTAGTCACTCCATGCGCCGTCCGTTTTCGGCACTCGCAGTCGGGCTGCTCACGCTCGCCTCGGTCGGGCTCGCCGCCCAAAGCACTGCCCAGGACCTCATCCAGCAAGCGCGCATGCAGCTGTCGGCCAACGACCTCGACAGCGCCGACGTGCTGCTCGGCGCCGCCTTGACGAGCGCAACTCAGCCTGTCGAGAGCGTCACGGTGTACACCTGGCGCGCGATCCTCGAATTCAAACGCGGCGATGATTCGGCGACACGAGTCGCCATCCACCAGGCGTACCAGCTCAACCACAGCTTCCAGGTGAGCGGACTGGCCCAGATCTCGCCCCGACTCTCGGAGATGTTCGACGAGGAGTACCACGGGGTGAGTGCGGGAGACCCGATCGTCTTGCCGTCCTTTCTGGACGAATACCCGCGCAGGTTGTCCGGGCCCACCGTTGTGTATCCTCCTGACCTGCTACGTCGACAAGTGCGCGGACGGGCGCTGCTGCGCTTTATCGTGGACGCCGCTGGACACGTGGAGGAGCATTCGATCGACTTCGTCACCGTTCCAGATTCCGGTTTCATCATCCCGCTCCGGACGATGATCATCGGCTCGACGTTTTCTCCGGGGCGGGTCAGGGGGAGAACCGTGCGCGCCATGACGGAGCTGGCGATCGATTTGACCCCTGGTGTGACGCAGAGCGCGGCATCCCTCGTGACGTCGGCCCGTGCCAAGATCGCCGCGCGCCAGACCGACAGCGCCCTGGCGCTCCTCGCCCGGGCGCTCGATCCCGCGACGCGACCGACCGAGGGGGAAATCGTCTACGCACATCTCGTGGAGGGGATCGCCTGGATGGCTGTCGGTCGTGACACGATGGCCCGTGCGACGTGGGACAGCGCGCTCGCGGGATACCAGCAGCTCACCGCTCGCGGCGTCGAACTGGCCCCGTTTCTCAAACGACTGG
>DASTHG010000162.1:0-7953 GCA_035718325.1 Gemmatimonadales bacterium
CACGCCGGACCAGTTCGCCGACAACCGCCGCACCAACGAGTTCCTGCCGTTCATCGGCCGGCTCGCCCCTGGGGTGACGCTGGATCGCGCCCAGTCCGAGCTGCACACGCTCGCGGTGCAGCTGCGCACCACCTACACCCAGAGCTATTCCACCGACTGGGACCTCAAGGTCACCGCCCTCGCCGACGAAGCGTCGCGCGGCGTGCGCTCCGGCCTCCTGATCCTGCTTGGCGCCGTCGCGTTCGTGCTGCTCATCGCCTGCGCCAACGTAGCGAACCTGCAGCTGGCTCGCACCGCCGCCCGCGCCCGCGACATCGCGGTGCGCGTGGCGCTCGGCGCCTCCCCACGGCGCCTGATGCGCTACCTCCTGACCGAGAGCGTCGTCCTGGCGCTCGCCGGCGGCGTCGTCGGGGTGTTGCTCGCCCTGTGGGGCGTCCCGTCGTTGCTGTCGCTCAACGGAGGCAACCTCCCTGCGACGGCGCACGTCGGCGTGGACATCCGCGTTCTCTGGTTCGCCCTGCTGATGTCGCTCGCCACAGGGCTGCTCTTCGGACTCGCCCCGGCGCTGCAGATGGCGCGCACCGATCTCCACGAATCGTTGAAGGAAGGGGGGCGCTCGGTGGGGCACCGCTCGAGCCTCGCCCTGCGCCGCGGCCTCGTCATCTCCACTGTGGCCCTCGCCCTGACGCTTCTGATCGGTGCCGGCCTCCTGATCCGCAGCTTCGCCCGGGTCGTGGCCGTCGACCCCGGGTTCCAGCCCGACCACTTGCTGGTGTTCAACGTGTCGCTGCCGCAAGCGAAATATCCGAACGACACCGTGCGCGACCAGGTGCTGCTGCGCATCAACGACGCACTCGCCAATACACCCGGAGTCGTATCCGCCGGCGGGACGAGCAACATTCCCTTCGGGGGCAACTGGTCCACGGCGAGCTTCAACGTGGAGGGCTATCAGGTCCCGGCCAACACGCCGAGCCCCTGGGGCGATATGCGGCTCGTGACGCCGACGTTCCTGGCCACGATGCGCGCCCCGCTGCTCGCCGGGCGGCAGTTCACGGCGGCGGATCGCGCGGCCGCTCCGGCGGTGTGCATCGTCGACGAAGAGCTGGTGCACCGCTACTGGCCGCATAGCGATCCCATCGGCAAGCGCATCACGTTCAACATGCTGACCGACTCCTCGATTCAGTGGATCCAGGTCGTCGGCGTGGTGGGCCACCTGGCGCACGAGGGCCTCGACGCGCAGAAACGGGTCCAGGTCTACTTCCCGCTGGCGCAGAACGGGCTGCCGTTCCTCGGGTACGTCGTCCGCACCGCCGGCGATCCCATGGCCGCGCTCCCCGCCGTCCGCGCGGCGGTGCGCTCAGTCGATCCGGAGCTCCCGCTCGCCAACGTGAACACGATGGAGCAGCTGATCGACAGCTCCACCGGCCAGCGCCGTTTCGCAATGCTGCTCTTGATCGGATTCTCGCTGCTCGCGATGACGCTGGCGTCGATCGGCCTGTACGGCGTGATGAGCTACACCGTGTCGCAGCGCTCCCGGGAGCTCGGCGTGCGCCTCGCCTTGGGCGCCGACTCGCGCGAAGTGCTGGGGCTCGTGCTGGGGCAGGGATTGCGGCTCGCGCTCGCCGGCGTAGCGATCGGCCTCGTGGCAGCGGCGGTGGTCACACGCGTGATGAAAAACATGCTGTTCGGCCTGAGCTCCACCGACCCGCTCACTTTCATCGCGATCCCGCTCCTCTTGGTCGCCGTCGCGCTCGTGGCCAGCTATCTGCCGGCGCTGCGCGCGACGCGGGTTGATCCGGTGGTGGCCTTGCGAACTGAATAGGTGACAGGTGGCAGGTGATAGGTGGTAGGCCCTACCACCTGCCATCTACCACCTACCACCTGCATTGGAGACTCATGGACGCCCTGCTGCAGGATATCAAGTACGCCGCCCGCACCCTCGCCAAGCGCCCCGGCTTCACGCTCGGCGTCGTGCTGTCGCTCGGGCTCGGCATCGGAGCCAACGTCACGATGTTCTCCGTGGTGGACCGCATGCTGTTTCGGCCACCGCCCCTGCTCCGCGATCCCGACCGCACGCATCGCGTGTACCTCGTGACCACCGACCAAGGCCGGGCGTTCGCGTCGAACACGGTGCAGTACGCGCGCTATGTGGATCTGACGAACGGGACCGCGTCCTTCGCCCGCACCGCCGCGTTCACGGAAGAGGATCTCGCCATCGGCGTCGGGGCCGATGCTCGCGAAATGCGGGTCGGGATCGTGAGCGCGAGCTTCTTCGGATTCTTCGATGCGCCCCCGGCCATCGGTCGATACTTCACGGCCTCTGAAGACAGCCCGCCCAACGGCACGGCGGTCGCCGTACTCAGCTACCGCTTGTGGCAGACACGTTACGGCGGCCGGGACGACGTCCTCGGCACGACGCTGCAGATCGGTCCGACGCCGTGCACGATTATCGGCGTCGCCCCCAAGGGTTTCGTCGGTCTCTGGCCCAACCAGCAGCCGGTTGCCTTCATCCCTCTCACGAGCTATGCGGCCGCGATGGCCGTGGGAAAGCACTTTGGAGGCGAGACCTGGTGGACCACCTACACCTGGCGGTGGTCGTCGATGCTGGTGCAACGGAAACCTGGAGTCAGTACCGCCGCGGCCAACGCCGATGTGACGAACGCCTACCTCAAGAGCTACGTCGCGCAGCTGGCCACCGCTCCCGGGATGCCGAAGCCGGAGCTGGCACGTCCCCATGCGCTCGCCGCATCGGTCCTGAGCGAGCGGGGTCCGAATGAATCGAGCTTTGCGAAGGTGGCGACATGGTTAAGCGGAGTCGCCTGCATCGTCTTCCTCATTGCCTGCGCCAACGTCGCAAACCTGCTGCTGGTGCGGTCATTCCAGCGTCGCCGCGAGATCGCGATCCGCCTGGCGCTCGGCGTGCGCCGCGCGCGCCTCGTGTCCCAGCTTCTCACCGAGAGCCTGCTGCTCGCCGTCCTCGGGGGACTGGCGGGGATCATCATCGCGGATTGGGGTGGCGCCTGGCTGCGTGACGGGTTTTTGCCGCGCTCCAGCGCGGCGAGCGTCGTGAACGATCCGCGCACCCTCTTTTTCGCCGGCAGCGTGGCGGTGATGGCCGGATTGCTCACTGGCCTCGCTCCCGCGCTCCAGCTGCGGCGCGGTCTGCTGAGCGACTTGAAGGCTGGCGCGCGGGACGTCGGGTATCGGCGCTCGCGCACCCGCCGAGTCCTGCTGGTCCTACAGGGCGCGTTGTCGGTCGTCCTGCTCGTCGGCGCAGGGCTGTTCGTGCGTAGCCTGCAGCACGTGCGCGGCGTGCCGCTCGGGTATGACGCGGATCCGGTCCTGCTCGCAGAGCTGAACATGCGGGGCGAACAGCTCGACAGCGCTCGGATGGTCGCCCTGCGTCGCGAGCTGCTCGCGACGGCCCAGTCGATTCCAGGTGTGGGGCACGCGACGCTGCAGCTGACGACGCCGTTCTGGAGCAGTTGGGACGTCCCTCTGTACGTCGCCGGCATTGATTCGGTCGACCGATTGGGCGAATTCGATCTCAATGCCGTGAGCCCCGACTACTTCGCCACGGTGGGCACCCGGATCGTTCGCGGCCGCGGTATCTCGGCCGGGGATTCCCGCAACGCGCCACCCGTCATGGTCGTGAGCGAGGCGATGGCGCGAACGCTCTGGCCCGCCCGGGATCCGATCGGGCAATGCGTCAAGGTCAACGCTCCGTCCGCGCCGTGCACCACGGTCGTGGGCGTCGCCCACAACATCAAGGTACAGCAGCTTGGGGACGACCCCGCCCTTCTCTATTACTTGTCCGCGGAGCAATGGCGCCCGGATCGAGGCGGCCTCTTCATCCGGACCCGCGGTTCGGCTGCGGGCTCCTCTGAATCAATCCGGCGCGAGCTGCAGCGGGCGATGCCCGGAGCCTCCTACGTCACCGTGACTCCGTTGACCGACATCATCGGCCACGAAACGCAGTCCTGGGAGCTCGGCGCCACGATGTTCCTGATCTTCGGCGCGTTGGCGCTCACCCTGGCCGCAATCGGACTCTACAGCGTGATCGCCTACAGCGTCGCGCAGCGGACGCCGGAGCTTGGCATCCGTACCGCGCTGGGCGCGCAGTTCGGGGACGTCATCCGGCTGGTGCTGGGAGAAGGCCTCAGCGTCGCCGCCCTGGGCGTCGCCTTCGGCGTCGCGCTCGCGCTCGTCGGAAGCCGCTGGGTCGGTCCCCTGTTGTTCCAGGAATCGCCTCACGACCCACTGGTGTTCGGCACGGTCGCCGCCGTCCTGCTCGGCGTCGCGACGCTGGCGAGTTACGTCCCCGCACTGCGGGCGGCGCGGATCGATCCGGTGGTGGCGCTGAGAACTGAATAAAAGGTGACAGGTGGTAGGTGGCAGGTGGTAGGTCCTACCACCTGCCACCTACCACCTACCACCTAACCACCTGCATTGGAGACTCATGGACACTCTGCTGCAAGATCTCAGATACACACTCCGCCAGCTCGCCGCGCGGCCGGGCTTCACGGCCGTTGCCGTGCTCACGCTCGCGCTCGGCATCGGCGCCACGACCGCGATCTTCAGCGTCGCCGATGCGGTGCTGCTGCGCCCGTTGCCCTATCCCGAAGCCTCGCGGCTGACCGTGCTGTGGGGTGCCCGCGGCACGCAACGCCCGCTGCTCTTCCCCATTGCCGACTTCGTCGACTGGCGCTCCCGCAACCACAGCTTCGTCGACATGGGCATCGCGCGGGTGCAGAGCGTGAACCTCACCGGTACCGACGCGCCCGATCGCCTGATCGGGAGCCTCGTGACCGCGAGCACGCTGCAATTACTCGGCGCGGGCATGGCCGTCGGGCGCTCGTTCACCGAGCAGGAGACGGCTATCGGCGCGGACCAGCAGGTTGCGGTGCTCGCGTACGGCGTGTGGCAGAGTCGCTTCGGCGGCGCGAGCAACATCGTCGGACGCACCGTGATCCTGAATGGCCGGCCGCACGTGGTGATCGGCGTAACGGCCGCCGACTATCAGGATGCCTTCGGGCCGGTGGACGTGTGGCTGCCGATCACGTCGGCGCCCAATCCCGCCTGGTTCACGCGCGGCCAGGCCAACGTGTGGGCGGTCGCCCGCCTGAAGCCGGGGATCACGCTCGCCGAGGCACAGCACGATCTCTCCGGGATTGCGGCACAGCTCGCCGCCGAGTATCCCGCGACCAACGGCGGCACCGATGCGGTGGTCCAGTCGTTGCGCGAGTACCTGGTCGGCGGCACGCGGGCGACGCTCCTGATCGTGCTGGCGTTCGTGGGCGTCGTCCTCCTGATCGCCTGCGCCAACGTCGCCAACCTGCAGCTCGCCCGGGGTGCGTCACGCCTGCGGGAAATCTCGGTCCGCACGGCACTCGGCGCCGGGAGGGGACGGCTGGTGCGGCAGCTGCTCACCGAGAGCGTGGTGCTCTCCACGCTCGGCGGTGCCCTGGGGGTCGCTCTGGCGTACTGGTCGGTCGGGGCGATTGTCGCCGCGGCGCCGGCCAATCTCCCGACGTTCGGGGCCGTGGGCATCAACCTGCGCGTGCTCGCGTTTTCGACCGCGGTGACCGTGCTGAGCGGCCTGTTGTTCGGGATCGCCCCGGCGCTGCACGGCACGCGCGTCGACCTGGCGGCGGAGCTCACGCAACGGGCGGCGGACGGCGGGCGCGGGGGCAGGCTCGACGTGCGACAAGCGTTCGTCGCCGTCGAGATGGCGCTCTGCATCGTGCTGCTCGTCGGTGCGGGGCTGCTCACCCGTACGCTGGTCGCGCTGAAATCGGTCGATCCCGGATTCAAACCGGATCGCCTGCTGACGGCCGAGTTCCGTCTCCCCGCGGTCAAGTACGACACGCCGGAGAAGATCAATCAATTCATGACGAGCGCCCTGGCGGCAGTCCGTGCGGTCCCGGGCGTGCGGCAGGCCGCCTTCATCAACGCCCTTCCCCTCTCGGGGAACTGGGGTGGCGTCCAATTCGCCTCGCTCGATCATCCCGAATTGAATTCCACCACGGCTCCCTTCGCGCAGGCGAACGCCATGAGCGACGGCGCGTTCGCCACGATGGGGATGCGGCTCGAAGGTCGCGACTTCGACGCACGCGATCGCGCGGGCGCGCCGCTCGTGGTCATCGTCAACGAGGAGCTGGCGCGCCGTACGTGGCCGGGCAAACCGGCGATCGGGCAGCGACTGCGGGTGATCGGCCCCCCCGACACGACCGCCACGGTGATCGGCGTGGCGGGAGACGTGAAGCAGATCACCCTGGGGGAGCCTCCGACGCCGCAGATCTATCAGCCGATGCTGCAGGCTGCGGGGATCTTCAACACCATCGTCGCCCGCACCGACGGCGATCCCGACGCCAGGAACGGCGCGGTGCGTGCCGCCATCTGGTCGGTCGATCCCGACCAGCCGGTCTGGAAGATGCGCTCGATGGCGTTCCTCGTGCGGCGCGACTTCGCGACGCCGCGTTTCACGATGGCGTTGACGCTGGCATTCGCCCTGATCGCGCTGTTACTCGCCGCGGTCGGGGTCTACGGCACCATGTCCTATGCCGTGGCGCAGCGGACGCGCGAGCTGGGGATCCGCATGGCGCTGGGGGCGCGCCGGGCCGAGGTCGTGCGGCTCGTGCTGCGGCGCGGCCTCGCGGTGATCACGATCGCCCTCGTCGCGGGCATCGCCGCGGCGCTGGGACTCGCCCCGCTGTTGCGGCAGCAGTTGTACGGCGTGGTGCCGCTCGACCCCGTGACGTTCGCGGCGGTGCCGCTCGTGCTGACGGGGGTCGCGCTCGTGGCCTGCTACGTGCCCGCGCGCCGGGCGGCAGCGGTGGATCCGGTGGTGGCGTTGCGAACTGAGTAGGTGCTGAGGTGGCAGGTGGTAGGTGGTAGGGATTCTTCCTACCACCTACCACCTACCACCTACCACCTCGGATAGGAGACCACATGGAAGCTCTACTACAGGATCTCAAACTCGCTCTCCGCCAGCTCGCCAAGAGCCCCGGGTTCACCGCCGTCGCCGTGCTGACGCTGGCGCTCGGGATCGGGGCCAACACGGCGATTTTCAGCGCGGTCGACGCTGTGCTGCTGCGTCCGTTGCCTTATCCCCAGTCGGATCGGCTGGTGGACCTGTCCGCTTCGAACACCGAACCGGTCCGATTCGCCATATCCTATCCCGACCTGCTCGATTTCCGCGCCCTGACGCATGACTTCACGGGCGTCGCGGGATACAGCTCGCAGCGCTACAACCTGACCGGCGCCGGCGACCCGCGCGAAGTGCAGGCGGCGTTCGCCACGGCCGACCTGTTCGACGTGCTGGGAGTCCACCCGACGATCGGCCGCAGCTTCACGCCGCAACAGGAGAACGATCCGGTCGCGCTGGTGAGCTACGCGCTGTGGGCGCAGAGCTTCGGCCGTGATCCCGCGATCCTCGGGAAGGCGATCGCGCTCGACGGCAGGAGCTACACGGTGATCGGCGTGATGCCGGCCGGATTCCATTTCCCCACCGACGGGATCGAAGTATGGACGCCGATCGGCGGCCTGCGCGCGGTGGACCCGCAGGCGCTGACGATGCGCGATTTGCGCGCCTTGAACGGCGTCGCGCGCCTGGCGAACGGCGTGTCGCTGGCCCGGGCGCAAGGCGATCTCGACGTCCTTGCCAAGCGTCTCCAGGCCGAGCAGGCGAACGACACCAGCCCGCGGCGGATCATCGCGATCGGCCCGGGCCCCGGTCCCGGCGCGGGCGGAGGCCGAGGGCCGCGCATCAACACGAGTCCGGTCGATCAGATCGCGTTCAGTGCGCAGCTGCTGCGCGACGTGGCGATCGGCGACGTCAGCAGCCGGCTCTGGGTGTTGCTCGGCGCGGTGGGCCTCGTGCTGCTGATCGCGTGCGCCAACGCGGCGAACCTGCTGCTGGCGCGCGCCGCGACACGGGGGAGGGAAATGGCG
>DASTHG010000163.1:0-5577 GCA_035718325.1 Gemmatimonadales bacterium
TGAGAATGCGCTCCGTGGGTGGTTTACCATCTTTCTCAAACGCATCCTCTCCGATTCGCGCGACGAGAGCCGCTCCGGTCTCAGGAGAGAAGCCTTCGAGCTGAACGGTCTGCAATCCGTCAATCGCTGGGTCGGTCGCGAGCGCGCTCGGTGCTCCTGAAGTCCGTAGTTCCGCTGGGCGACCCGCCAGGATCAGCAGTAAACGTAGCCCACTGAGTTTACGAGCCAGCATGTGCAAGATCCCGACGCTCGCGTTGTCCGCAGCGTGAATGTCATCGACGACGATGACAACAGGGTTCTCATCGGCAGCAGCCGACACTGCCTTGAGGAACGCGTCCGCAAATCGCAGCGGCACCACTTCAGGTGGCCACTCCGATGGGGAGGGGACCCCCGGAAAGACTGCTAGAATGTCCGGCGTCAGCCGCGACAACTCTGCCAACGCCTCAGGCTCCGCTCCGCCGATCGCCCGTTGCAACGTCAGCTGCCGCACCAGCTCGGCCAACACCGCGTACGGCAGCTCGCGCTCGGCGTCGTACGCCTGGGCGCGCGCGATCACCGCGCCGTCCATCTGACACGACGAGACAAACGAGTTCGTCAGGGTGGTCTTCCCGATCCCGGGATCGCCGAGCACCACCATGACCCGAGGTTTGCGCTGCCGCACTTCGAGCCAGGCGTCGTACAGCACCGAGAACTCGCGCTCGCGACCGATGATCGCCTCGGCCTCGAACCGTCGTTCCTCGCGCGGCGGGACTCCGTCCGGCGCCGGCCGCGGTGCCGCACGGCGTCCCTCCCGCAGCAGGTTGGCCACCCGCTCGAGCTCGGAACTGGGCCGCGCCCCGAGGTCCTCCGCCATCCGCATCGAGAACCGGTTGAACGCCTTGAGGGCGTTGCTCCGGTCCCCGACCCACGCGCGCGCCTCCATGATGCCATGCAGCGCGTCTTCCGAATGTGGATCGACGTCCTCGAGGACGATCGCGTGCCGCTCCACGGTCGCGAAATCACCCAGGCGACGGGCAGCGTCCATATGCTTGACCAGGCAATCCCGGATCTTGGGGTGCAGACGGGCCGACCACCCTTCCCGCCACTCGTCGAACCCGCGCGCACCGCGCAGATCGAAGCCTTCCAGAAAGCGGCCACGAATCTCTGCGTCGCACGTCTCCAGCCGCAGCGCGTCGACATCGATCACCCCTTCGCTCAGCGCGAGGGTGTTGCGCTGGGCCGCCACGAACTCTCGGCCCACGGTATTGCGCATCACGGTGATGGCCTGCGACAGGGAATGACGGCCGTGCTGCTGGGGCGCGTCGGGCCACAGCAGATCGATGAGATAGTCGCGCACGAACTTGCGACCGGGCTCGAGTGCGAGACGGATTAGGAGGGCAAAGTGCTTCCTCGTGCGGTACCGCACGACCTCGCCGGCGGCCGACACGAGCATCGGGACGCCCAACGTGAGCAGTCGGAAATGCGGACCGGCAACCAGCACGGCAAGAGCTCCGCAAGACGGCGAATTAGAATAAGGCGCCGTATTCAACGAAATGTCAACACAATGACAGCGCTTGGTTTAGGGCGGCTTTGGACGTGTGATTGGGGCGCCTATCAACGGCCGGCGTCAGCTAACAAGACAACAACGGTCACGAAGACGATCCCCGCGGTCTCCGTGACGTTCTGTAGGAGGGTGCGGGAGGCGACCTTCATGAGTCCACTCGGGTCAGCGGAAGGGTAAGCCCGCCAGTGGGACAATACTCGACCTGCCCGTACGGAATGCCCGAGACCGAGTCTCGGGTGATGAGCCTAACTGCTGCCCTCCCAGCGGCTTGATTCGACCATGACTGCTCGGGTTTAGTGTCGAACCATGAGCGGCCGCTGCCTCGCCATCGCCAACAACGACATCGTCCATATCGCGTGGAGCTTTGACGCCCCCCTCCCAGGATGCAGCGGCTTCCACGTGTTTCGGCTGGCACAGGGCGACACCGGCCCGGGCACACCGCTCCGCTCCCTCGTGGCCTTCGAGGACCGCGGCGCGCCTTCCGCCACTCTACACGGCGGCGGCGCGCTGCCGCATGACGCCGTCGATCCCCGAGGGCCTCAGGCCCTGATCAAAGGATTCAAGTGGCGCGACCTGCTCGCTCCCAATCAACGCGGCGTCACCGTGCACTACCGCATCGTGGCGATGCAGGGGGACGAGGCGCATGCCACACCACTTGCCGGAGTCCCGGTGCTGGTAACGGCTCCCGTGACGCCCAGTCCGAGCTATGGAGCCGTCGCCGCCTACTTCAACCGCGGCATCCTGTCCACCCAGTCGCTGGTCCGCACCCTGGCACACTACGGCGGCGCGAGCCTCGCCGCGCTCCAAAAAGCACTCGCCGACCCCAACGGCTCGGCGCGGACCCACCTCGCAGGCCAGCTGCAGGACGCCGTGCTCTCGCTCCTCGACCGGCGCGAGAAAGAGGGCGGCGATTGCTACGCCGCCCTCTACGAGCTTACCGACGACCTCCTCATCCGTCGACTCGAGGCTGCGAAAAGCAAACTCCATATCATTCTCTCGAACAACACCGGCGACGCGAAGCAGGCCTACGATGCCGCCAATCACCCCGCGCGGGCGCGCCTCAAGCAATCGGGCGCCGAGCTGATCTCACGCTACCTGCCCGAAAGCCGCAGCATCGGTCACAACAAGTTCATGGTCTTCGTCGACAAGGACGGAGTCCCGAGGGCCGTGTTGACGGGCAGCACCAACTGGACGGCGTCCGGCCTTTGCACGCAGAACAACAACGCCGTCGTCGTGGAGTCGCACGACCTCGCGACCCGTTACCTCAACTACTGGAAAGCCCTCAGCGCCGACACCACCGCCTGGCCGATCCCCGCCAAGGCCGCTGCCGTGAATCAGCTGCAAGCGGAAGCGCTCAGGACCTCCGACGCCAAACCACCGATCGAGTATCCCCTGGTGCCGCACACCAGGGCATCGATGTGGCCGTCCCCCAACACGGCGATGCTCATTCCCAAGGCCAAGAAAGGCGACCCGCCGCCTCCTACGCCGCCCGACATGCAGGAGCTGTTCGACGCCTGCCGCCACGCCAAGCAGGCGATCCTCGTCCTCGTCTTTCAGCCCGGCGCGAGCGGAGCCCCGAGCAGCTGGACCATCATCAAGGAGCTCGGGAAGATCGGGCAGGCGAACCCCCGGCTCTTCATCCGCGGCGCCATCTCGGACGAGGCCGAGGCGCTCGAATTCGAGGCCGGCCGCACTGCGGCGATGGATGCCGAAATGGTCGCTCCCGCAGGCATCCTCAAGGATTTCCTGCCGTGGCAGCGAGAGATCTACAAGGCGGGCCACGCCGTCGTGCACGACAAGATCGTCGTGATCGATCCCTTCCACCCCGAGTGCCTGGTCGCCACCGGCAGCCACAACCTGGGCTTCAAGGCGTCGTACAACAACGACGAGAACCTGCTCTTGGTGCGGAACAATCAGCTGCTCGCCCAGGCCTATGCGGCGCACGTGGCCGACGTGTTCGAGCACTATCGCTGGCGCTGGTACAACAAGCGCTCGGCCGAGCGCGCCGCGGCAGAGCAGTGGGTCTCGGACGGCAGGAAAGCGGCCACCGCGCTGGACCGCGCCTATGACGCGGCGAATTTCTTCAAGGCAGAGATCCCGGTGGGTACGGCGAACGCCGATTGGCAGGCGCGGTATTTCGACGCGACTCGCCTCGCGTCGCTGGAGCGGCAGTTCTGGGTCGGCGGCCTGGCCACGCTGCCGCAGCGTCAGACGGGTGTCGGGATGACGTCCGGCCTGACGCAGGATGAGGTTGCGTTCCGAGCTGCGCGGGCTGCGCTCAAGACCAGGAAGAAGGCGAGGAAGACACCAGCTCGTTGACCAGGTCGGCGGCCGTCTTGCCCGCCGCTTCGGCGGCAAAGTTGATCACCAGGCGGTGGGTGAGGACGAGCGGCGCCACCCGTTTGAGATCCTCGTAGTCGGGCATGGGCCGCCCCTCGAGCGCCGCCACCGCTTTCGCGCCGAGCACGAGATACTGCGACGCTCTGGGGCCCGCCCCCCAGCTCACATACTCTTTCACGAACTCCGGCGCCGACGGATCGTCGGGACGCGTCTTTCGCACCAGCGCAACAGCCGCCCCCACCAGCGCCTTCGTCGCCGGAATGCGCCGCACCAGATGCTGCAACGCCAGCACATCCTCGGCGGTCAACACGGAGCGGATCGAAGTCGAGAGATCAGCGGTCGTCGCCTCAACGATCGTCTCTTCCTCTTGCCGGGACGGATAGCCCACCCGGAGCTCGAACATGAAGCGGTCGAGCTGCGCCTCGGGCAGGGGATACGTCCCCTCCTGCTCGATTGGGTTCGGGGTCGCCAGGACGAAAAACGGCGCCGGCAGCGCATGCGTCTGCCCCGCCGCGGTCACCTGATGCTCCTGCATCGCCTGCAACAGCGCCGCCTGGGTCTTCGGCGGCGTGCGGTTCACCTCGTCGGCCAGCACGATGTTTGCGAACACGGGCCCGCGCACGAATCGGAAGCCGCGCTTCCCGGTGCTCGTGTCCTCCTCGATGATCTCCGTCCCCGTGATGTCGGACGGCATCAGATCGGGAGTGAATTGAATCCGCGAAAACTTGAGGTCCAGGGCCTCGGCCACCGTCTGCACCATCAACGTTTTCGCGAGACCGGGGACCCCGACGAGCAGGGCGTGCCCCCCGGAAAAGACGGCACTGAGGATCCCGTCCACCACGTCGCGCTGTCCCACGATGCGCTGCCCCACCTGCTCCAGCAGCTTGTCCCGGGCAGCGGCCAGCCGTTCGAGCAGCTCGACGTCGCCCTGGGGTGGGTGTCCGGGAGGGGCGCTGGGACGCGGTGTGGTGGTCATGGACTGGGTAGAATACACCTTCGTACTCCCAAGTGCCACATAAAGTTGCACCTCTGACCGTTTGCTTGCGAAAAATTTCACAAGCGCATACTTTTCGCCCGGTCCCGATGCCAGACGACGATCAAAACCCGGAAGCCAGAGGTTACGGGCAGGGCTACGAGTACTTCGCGCTGGCCCTGGCGTTCGTGGGCGCAATCCTCGGCTTCGGCGCTCTGGGGTGGTGGGTGGACGGCTGGTTCGGTTCGCGGCCACTCTTCGCCATCATCGGGGCGTTCGTCGGCGGGTTCGGCGGGTTCATGAACATCTACTACCGCGTCGGCAAGGACACCGCCCGCAAGTGAAGCCGTACGCCGCACTCACCACCGCAGGACTGATCCTGGTGGGCGTGGCGGCGCTGATAGGGGGACGCGGGGCAGGGATCGGTGGCGGCTGCGCCATCCTGGCGCAATTGGCCGCGGTCGCTTTGCTCCGGCCGGCGATGGACGCGCCGCAACAGGTGTTCATGGCGCGCTGGTACGCGGGGATGGGAGTCCGGGCGCTGGTGCTCGGCCTGGTGCTCGCCGTCGCGGCGACGCACCGCACCGCGCTGCCGCTCGTCGAGACGACGCTGGGCTATGTCGGCGTACTGCTGCCGCTCTTGTTTGTGGAGACGAGGTTCTTGAAATGATGCAGAGCCCCGACATCGGCGGCATGATCTTCCAGCACACCTCGGACAGTC
>DASTHG010000164.1:0-6010 GCA_035718325.1 Gemmatimonadales bacterium
CCACGCGCACGCCCAGCCCGAAGCCGAGCCCGAGCTGGCTCGTCGTCTGGACCGGCGTCGCGGTGCTACAGGCGAACAGCAACGGCACTGGCGACTCGCTCACCCGTGCGAGCCCGAGCTCGGTCGACGCAAACGGCGCGATGCCCCGGGCGCCGATCGGGTAGTAGCTCGAGTTCAATCCGAAGAACGTCAACTGGCGGGTGCAGCTGTTGTCGGAGAGGTCGTTGTAGCGCTGCACGACGAGTCCGGTTTCGTCGTAGTCGCCGGTGAGCAAGGCGAGCGTCGCGCCGTATCCGCCGTAGCTCGAAGACACGGCGTTACCGTTCTCGATCGAGATCGTGGAGACGAGCGGTCCAAAACGGAGCCGGCGTTGGGCGGCGGCGGGCGTGGCGAGCACGGCGGCGGCCGCGAGCACGGCAAAACTGCATCGAGTGTGGTTCATGACGGTGATATACCCGCGGGGTTCCAGTCGCCGTCACCAGTAAAAACGTCAAAGGCCGGGTACCGTGATGACGGTCACCCGGCCTTCGTGGTGTGCGATACGCTCGTGCTTACTTGACGAGCAATCCGACGACGATGCCAGCCACGTTCATCCGGATCAGCCATGCCCAGAACGTGGCGTTCATCAGTGCCCGCACGCGATCGTACCACACGCCGGTGCCGAGCGTCGAGAGTGCGATCGTCGGCAGCCACAGGATCGTGGCGAACTCCATCCCTGCCAACACGCCGCCCCCCTGCACCCAGAGACTGCCCATGAACCGATGGTACAGGAGAGCCAGCACTACGCCGAACACCAGCGACAGCACCGCCGACTTCACCATCATCGGTCCCATGTTGATCGCCTGACCGGGAGACGGTTTGGTCATGTACTCGTCCATCCCCTTCGTGAACACCTTGGTCCACAGGAAGAAATCGGCGAACCACGCCGCCAGCCCCGCGATCAGTCCCGCGAGCCACCAGCTCATAGCGCCCTCCGGTTGGATGACGTTGCCTTACCCACCGCCGCCGATCCCGCGCACTCCGATTTCGGTCATGGCGCGCAGGTCCAGCACTTCGTCCAGCTCCTTCCCCTGCAACACACCCTTCTGGATCAGCAGCTCACGCACCGAGAGATTGCGCTCCACGGCCTCCTTCGCAAGCTTCGCCGCTTCGGCGTAGCCGATCTTCGGCGCCAGCGCCGTCACGAGGGCGGGGCTGCGATCGAGCCAATACGCGCACATCGCCTGGTCGGGGACGATGCCGTCGACACAACGCTCCGCGAGCACCCGGCTCGCCGACGTGAGAATGGCGAGCGTGAGAAACAGATTCTGTGCGATGAGCGGCATCATCACGTTCAGCTCGAGCTGACCCGCCTCTGCCGCCGCCGCGATCGTGACGTCGTTGCCGATCGCCTGGAAGCAAACCATGTTGACCATCTCCGCGATCGACGGATTGACCTTCCCCGGCATGATGCTCGAGCCGGGCTGCACCGCCGGGAGCCGGATTTCCGCGAGACCGGTTCGTGGGCCCGAGGCGAGCAGGCGGAGGTCGCTCGCGATCTTCCCCAAATCGACCGCGTAGGTGCGCAGCGCTCCCGACAGAGCGGTCGCGTCGCCCATCGATTGCATCAGCTGAACGCGATCTTTCCCTTCCCGGACGTCCAGCCCCGTGATGGCGCGCAGCTGCTGGACCATGAGCCCCGGGTAGGCCGGCTCGGCGTTCAACCCCGTGCCCACGGCCGTGCCGCCGATCCCCAGGTCCTTCAAGTCATCCGCCGCGCGCGCGATGCGCTCGCGGTTGCGCTGCACGGTGTGCCCGTACGCGGTGAACTCCTGGCCGAGGCGTATCGGGGTAGCGTCCTGAAGGTGGGTGCGGCCCGATTTCAGCACCTGATCGAACGCGGTGCCCTGCTTCATCAGCGCCTGACTCAAGCCGTCGAGCACCGGCAGGAGGGCACGCACCAGAGCGAGCGCGCCGAGCCGGATCGCCGTCGGGATCACGTCGTTGGTCGACTGCGCCATGTTCACGTGATCGTTGGGATGGACGGGCGTGTACGACCCGCGTGTCCCGCCGAGCAGCTCGTTGGCGCGGTTGGCGAGCACTTCGTTGGCATTCATGTTGTGCGACGTGCCGGCGCCCGCCTGATAGGGATCGACGACGAACTGATCGCGGTGCTGTCCTCCCAGGACTTCGTCCGCCGCCCGCACGATCGCGTCGGCGAGTTTGGCGTCGAGCCGGCCCGTCTGCCGATGGGTCAGGGCGGCGGCCTTCTTGATCCACACCACCGCGTCGACGAACACCGGCTGGGGCGCGAGCCCCGAGATGGGAAAGTTCTGTCGGGCCCGCTCCGTCTGGACGCCGTACAAGGCGTCGCTGGGGACGGGCAGCTCGCCCAGCGGATCGCGTTCGACGCGGGTCGCGCTCATTGCGGCTCTGCCTCCTTGCGTTTTCGCTTGCGCGCCCAGCCGATGGTAACGAGCTCCCGCGCAGCCCGCGTGCCGAGCGAGTGGACCATCAGGTAGGCGCCGAGGATGGTGAGGAGGATAACAGAATAGAAGCGCCACAGGAGCAGCATCGTCACGCCGCGGGCTCCGAAGTCCCCGGCGAACCCGGACAGAAACGCCACTTCGATCCCGCCGCCGCCGGACGGCAAGGGGACGACCAGCGGCGAAGCGAGCAAGGCCAGGGCGCCGAAGAACATCGCCCCGAACGGCGGCGCGTTCGGCATCCCCCACGCCAGCGCCGGCAGGATGAGGGCGCGCGCCGCGAGACTCACGGCGGTCAGCGCGGCGTTCACCGTCTGTACCCAGAACGGCGCCCGCCGCACATGCGCCCAGGCGACGCGCCACTGGCGGCGCACGCGATGGCGGATCGCCCCGGCCTTCACGAGCCGCTGCGTCAAGTAAATGATCAGCAGGACGGCGAGCGTCGCGATCTCGATGACGATCAGGTCCGCCGCGATGTGCCGCTTCAACCACATCTCCGCGGAGACTTTCCAATCGGGGACGTAGTGGACGAGGAGGGCGATCAGCATCAGCAGGAACACCGGCCATTCCCCGGCCACCTCCACCCCGACCGCCACGAGCGCGGTCACGGAGCGGATCCCCGCCTCGGTCAAGCCCGCGAACCGCGCCGCCTCGCCGCCCAGCCGATTGGGAGTCAGGGTCGACGCCGCCTCACCGTAGAGGTTGAGCCGCACCGCCGGCCAGAAGCCCAGCGCGCCGCCGGCGGTCCAGGTCGCGAGCTGGATGCGCCAGGCGCGGACCACGACGTCGATAGCGAGGGCCAGGAGCGCCAGGAGATGGGGCACCATCAGATGACGATTGCAAAATGATGAATGCAGAATTGCCGAGCGGTGTTCCAGGCGCGACACGTACTACCGCAATTCTGCATTCTGCATTTCCAATTCTGCATTCCTTAGTCCGAGCAATCGCCGAGAGGATAGATGAACCCGCAGTTGGGACACGGGTTCTTGCACCCCCACGGCCGGCGGCGCACTACGGTCCCGCAGCGCAAACAGGTAGGCAACGGCTGGTCAGGCGATGGGAAAGACGCCGCTGAGGAACGGATTGGCGCCGCGCTCGACACCGATCGTGGTTCTGGGTCCATGGCCGGAGTACACGATGGTCGAATCGGGGAGAACGAGCAACTCCCGCTCGATGCTGCCGAGCAGGGTTTCCAGGTGGCCGCCGGGGAGGTCGGTGCGGCCGATCGAGCCCTGAAACAGCACGTCGCCGCTGAACACGACACCCTCACCGACCAGTGAAACGGAGCCGGGGGAGTGCCCCGGCGTGTGGCGCACGTCGAATGTCAGCCCTCCCACGTGGATCGACTCGCCGTGGGACCAGGAACGCTGCGGCGGCGGCAGCGGCGGCACCGGCGCAAGTCCGAACGCCGCCGCCTGCTCCGGAACGCGGTCATACAAAGGGCGGTCGGAAGGGTGCAGATGGATCGGGGCACCCGTCTCGGCGTGGACCCGCGGCACCCCGAGGACGTGATCGATGTGGGCGTGCGTGATCCAGATGGCGACGGGCCGCGTACCAGTCTCCTTGACCTTGTGCAGGATCAGGCCCGCATCTTCCCCAGGGTCGACGATGGCGCATTCACCGGCGGCCTCGTCGACGACGAGGTAGCAGTTTTCGACGAACGCTCCGTTCGCGATCTGGATGACCTTCATGACACTGCGGCAGGCTTGGCCGGAGCGAGCTCGCCCGAAGCCCTGAGGCCGGCGAGGTATTTCTCCACCGCGATGGCGGCGGTCGTCGCGTCGCCCACCGCCGTCGTGATCTGGCGGGTCACCTGACTGCGCACGTCGCCCGCGGCGAACAGCCCCGGAATCGACGTCATCATCTTCTCGTCGGTGAGGAAGTAGCCGCCCTCATCATGGCGGTAGTGCCCCTCCACTAACCCCGCGTTGGGACGGAAACCGATGAAGATGAACACGCCGCCGACCTGCAGTTTGCTCTTCGCCCCCGTGACCGTGTCTTCGAGCTCCAGGTGTGTCGTGCCCTTCTCGCCGCCGCCGACCTCGAGTACCCGCTTGTTCCACACCACTTCAATCTTGGGGTTCGCGAACGCCCGCTCCTGCAGGATCTTCGAGGCGCGGAACGCGTCGCGGCGGTGCACGATATACACCTTCTGCGCGTAACGCGTGAGATAATCGGCTTCTTCCACCGCGGCGTCACCGCCCCCGACCACCGCCAGGACCTCACCCTTGAAGAAGGCGCCGTCGCACACCGCGCAGTACGAGACCCCCTTCCCTGCGTACTCCTTCTCCCCCGGGACGCCCAGCTTGATGGGAGTGCCGCCGGCGGTGAGGATCACCGCGGGAGCCCGGTAAGTCCGGTCGCGAGCCGTCACCACGTCAAACCACCCGTCATCGCCCTTGCGAATCTTCTGAACGGTGTCGGTGACGATCTCCGCGCCGAATTTCTGCGCGTGGGCGTGGAATTTCTGGGCCAGCTCCCACCCCTTGATGCTCTCGTACCCGATGTAATCCTCGATCAGGTCGGTGTTGAGGAGCTCGCCACCCGGGGCGCCGCGCTCGATCGTGAGCGCGCGCAGCATGCCGCGCCCGGCGTACATCGCCGCGCACATCCCCGCGGGGCCGGCCCCCACGATGATCACGTCGTAGCTCGACTGTTTCGTCTCAGCCATCGGTTCGAAATTCCAGCCGCGGGGGATCCGCCTCCCCCGCCAGAGCCCGCGACAATGCGCCGCGGAATCGGACCGTTTCGAGCTCTACCCCGGCGTGCTGCGGTCCGGCCAGTTTGTCCAGCGCCGCCGCCCCGACCACCACCACACCGTGGCGATTGCCGCGTTCCCGGTGCAGCAGCGCCGCGGCGGCCTGGATCAACCCCTGCCACACCCGGCGCTCGTCCCCGTCAATTATAGAACGCCACACGGTTTCCAGCGCTTCATGCGCGAGCCAGAATTCGCCCGAGTTGAACAGCTCGACAGCGTGCTGCAGCTGGCGCCGGCGAGCCTCGGGATCCATTGCCATCAAGGTCAGCTCTCAGCACCGATTCTCAACAGGTTCACCGCCCCATGGCACGCGCTCACGGTGGCCACCAGCACGAGGCCTCCCTCCGCGCGTCGAGCCGTGTCGGCGACGATGCGCTCCCCCTCGAGGACCGTATCGACCGTGAACGTGCCGACGCCGAAGACGTGGTGCCGGCAGACGAACAGCGCGGGACCGGACACCGGCTCACCCTGCGCACGCATCCGGTCGGCGAGCCCGCGCACCGCGTCGGGCATCTCCCAGGTGCGGGGGGCGCCGATCGCGGGACAGATCGCCGGCTCGATGCAGTGCGTGGGACACACCCAATCGGCGAACGAAACGTAGCGCGTCCGGTCCGCCGCAGTCCGGTCGTACGGCGTGTCGAGGGTCCCCGGAACGGCGACGATCTCGAGGACGCGCCGCGGAAAGCGAGCCTGGGTCCGCCGCACCACCCACTCGAACATGAGGTGGGACATGTGCGGTGAGGGGACGATGTGATCGCGCGCGGCGTCGCTCGGCCCGGGACTCGTC
>DASTHG010000165.1:0-9067 GCA_035718325.1 Gemmatimonadales bacterium
GTGCACCCGCGGCTCGCGCTCATTCCCTGCGGCGCCCGGGATCGCAACCCGCCGGCGCTGCTCGCAGCGCCCGCGCTGGCCGACCTGTTGAGCGCGGCGAGCCGGAATTTCGACGTCGTGCTCGTCGACAGCCCGCCGCTCGGCGCCGGGGTGGACCCGCTGCTGCTGGCGAAAGCGACCGGGAACCTCCTGCTCGTCCTGCGGACGGGGCACAGCCATCGCGAAGTGGCGCGCACCAAGCTCGACGTGCTGGGCCGCATCCCGATGCGGCTCCTGGGGGCGATCCTCAACGACGCCCGCCCCTCGCTCGAGTACACACCGTATTCCTATTCCATGCCCGGATACGAGGCGGTTGGCGAGGGGGCGCTGCTGCCGTAGCGCCGGAGCCACTCGAGCTCGCGCTCGGGGTGCCCCGTGCGCACCGCGGTGGAGGCGCGTACCAGGAGGTCCACTGGCGCGAACGGCGCATATCCCGCATTGAACACCGCGTCATAACCGCCGCGAATGCGCCGCGACACCGGCGATGCACCCTCGAGCAGCCGTTCCGCGACGCGGCGCGCGAGACGCCGGCACCCGGCGGCGTCGGCACCCGGAGCCACGATCACGAACTCCATCGCGCCGACGCGGCCCAGGACATCGGACTGGCGCGTCGTGGCGCGCAACGCCTGCACGCTGCGCGTGATCACCCCCGGGTCGGTGGCCACTCCCGCGGGGGGCGCCGGGAGCTCATCGACGACGAGGGCGAGGCAGCCGATCGCGGCGTGATCGCGATAGGCGAGCGCCCCCAGCTCGCGCACGCGCCGTGCGAGTCCGGTGCGATTGTAGAGCATCGTGGCGTGGTCGGTGAGGCCTTCGGCGATGGCGCGGCTGGCGACGAGTCGGGCCGCGGCGTAGACCCCGATTTGCTGCACCAGGAGCTCGGCGTCATACGGCGGCGTGATGAGATCCCACACGCCGGCCGCCAGCGCGGCGAGACGGTCGGCGCGTGAGGCCGCCCGTCGCAGGATCAGGAGGATCGGCGTACTGGCGTCGATGAGCCCGTCCGCGCGTACTGCGCGGACGAGCTCGAGACCCGTACCCTCTTCTTCTTCCGTGAGGACGATGATATCAGGCCGCGTCGCCGCCGCGCGGGCGCGGAACGGCACACCGCTCTCCGCTTCGAGTACGGCGTAACGGTTGGCGCTCAACACGTTGACGAGCCAATCATTCTCGCCCCGTCCCCGCCTCCCCTGGCCCAAGAGCACCAGCGGGAGGGACGTGCGTACAGTCCCATCGCTCATGGTGCGTCCCAGCTGTCGTCGTCGGCATGGTTGCCAGGCGCAAGGTTCAAGCCCGCGGGAACTCCGGGAACACGTCTGCCGATCGCGACAGCCGCTGCGCCGCCGCGCCGCGTCCGGTCAGGAAAGCCCGCGGTTGCGGGCGCGCGTGCGTGCGATCTGCTGCGGCGCCGCTGCGGGGACGTCTCCAACCACGGGTCCGGATCTTGAATCCCGAGCCCACCATGCGACTGGCGATACTACCCACGGGACGGGCAGCGATGCTGATCGGACTCGCATCGCTGCTGTTGGTATGTGCCGCCTGGGGTCAGGACAGCACCGCCGGATTCCAAGTCGGCGACCGCGTGCTGTTACGGGTCGACGGCGAATCCCTCTACACCGACACCTTCACCGTCATCCGGGGACCGGCGCTGCGCCTGCCGGTGATCGGAGACGTGCCGCTCGCAGGCGTACCGCGGAGCGGAATCGAGCCGTACCTCGTCGGACGGCTCGGGCCGTTTTTCAAGCATCCGGTGATCCACGCCTGCGCGCTGGTCTCGATCGGGGTCGTCGGTGAGGTCGAGCACCCGGGGTTCTACGTCGTGCCGGGCGATGCGCTGCTTACCGACGTGCTGATGACAGCCGGTGGGCCGACGCGCGACGCCAAGGTCACCGATCTGAAGGTGCTGCGGGACAAGAAGGCGGTGCTGGACGGCGACCGGCTGCAGCAGGCGATGGCGAGCCGGCGTACCGTCGCCGATCTGTCATTACAGGCAGGTGATCAGCTCGTCGTTCCGCGCGCGACGCGCCACGATCCGGAATCGACCTGGCGCATCGTCAGTATCATCATCGGTCTCCCGGTGGCGATCTTCGCGATCACGCGTCTGCACTGAGATGCTGATCGTCTCGGTCGTCGGCGCGCGTCCCAACTTCATGAAGCTCGGGCCGGTGGCCCGCGAGCTCGCCAGCCGGCGGGTGCGGCACGTGGTCGTCCATACCGGCCAGCACTACGACGGCGAAATGTCGGATGCGTTCTTCCGCGATCTCGACCTGCCACACCCCGATCACCATCTCGCCGTCGGACCGGGATCGCACACGTTCCAGACCGCCGCGGTGATGCAGCGGCTCGAGCCGGTACTCGAGAATCTGCGACCCGATCTGGTGCTCGTGTATGGCGACGTGAATTCGACGCTCGGCGCGTCGTTGACCGCGGCGAAGCTCGGGTTGCGCGTGGGACACGTGGAGGCAGGCCTGCGCAGCCGCGACCGCACGATGCCGGAGGAGCTGAATCGCATCGTCACCGACCACCTCGCGGATCTCCTGTTCGCGCCTTCCGACGACGCGGTCGACAATCTGCGCGCCGAGGGCATCGCCGACCAGGGGGTGCACCTCGTCGGCAACGTGATGATCGATACGCTGTGCCAGGCGTTGCCGCGCGCGCGTGCGTTGGAGGCACCGGGCAAGCACGGTCTCGACGGACGGGCGTACGTCGTGGCGACGTTGCACCGGCCAAGCAATGTCGACCACGCAGGCACCTTGCGGGAATTGCTCGAGACGCTGCGCGAGCTGGGCCAGCACACGCCGGTGCTCTTCCCCGTCCATCCGCGCACCCAGGCCCGGATGGCATCGCTGGGCTTGCGCGGTGATGGTCTGCGACTCTGTCCGCCGCTCGGCTACGTCGAGATGCTGGGACTCGTGGCCTCGTCGTCTCTCGTCATCACCGATTCCGGCGGCTTGCAGGAAGAGACGACCTATCTCGGCATTCCCTGTCTCACGGCCCGCCCGACGACGGAGCGGCCGATCACCTGCACGCGCGGCACGAATCGCCTCGTCCCGTCACGCCGCAGCGCCCTGCTCACTGCCGCGCGCGACGCGCTGCGGCAGGGGCCGGGGGCCCGTCCGACCATCCAGTGGTGGGACGGCCGCGCGGCGCAGCGGCTGGTGCAGGTGGTGTGTGAGACGGTGCCTGCGGCGCGGCGTAGCGATCCGCGGGTCGCCGTTTCGCTCAGCGCGTCGTCCTAGGTTTTTTCGAGAGGAGTCCAACATGCGTGCGATCCGCCTCATGGTGACCGTAGCCTTGATCGGACTGGCGGCGTGTGAGACGCCGGAACCGGTGACCGCCATCCCCGGGGGCGCGGTGCGCGCCGGCAAGAGTTCGGATCTCGACGGCATGCCCGACCTGATCGTGGATGCCAAACGGCTGGCGACATCGTGGGTCGTATACGATCAGGATCTGCGCAAGGACTTCTGCAGCCTCGTGGAAGGCGGCGTCTCGCCGGGGGTGCACCGTGTGCTGCGATTCGGGGTCACGACGCCGAACATCGGCACTGCCGACCTGGTCATCGGCAATCCGCTGGACCATGTGGCGGCGGGGGACGGGCTGTTCGAATTCGCCACGTGTCACGGCCATTTCCATTATCGCCACTACGCCAGCTACGAGCTGGTGTCGGCAACCGACGGCCGGGTCTATCTCGCGGCCAAGAAGGGATTCTGCATGATCGACGTCACGCCGTGGCGCTCGGATGCGCCGCCGGCGGGACGCGTCTACGATGCCTGCGGGACGCTCGTGGCTCCGGGGAATCAAGGAATCAGCACGGGTTGGGCGGATACCTACGACAAACACATCGGCGGGCAGTACTTCGTGCTGGACGATTCCGCCGCCCCCGTCCCTCCGGGGGAGTATCTCATTCGCATCACCGTGAACCCGCCGTTCGAGTGTTCACTGGCCGACTCGCTGCGCCCGCGCGACGCGAACGGCCTGTGTCACAACTTCGTGGAGTCGAACTACGACAACAACCAGGTGATCGTGCCGATCACGATTCCCGATCGGCCGGGGAAAACGGGGTTCGGTCCGGGCGCCGAGCAGCCGCCCGACAGCGAGCCTGAGGATCCGTCCTAGGCGCAACGCCGCGCCAACTGCTGCGCGCCACACACGACCGGGTCGTGCGCGCCGCGCCAAGACGCGCCGCGCGGTCGCAACCGACGCCGCAACGCCCCGACACGTTTGTGCTCGGGGCGTTGCTGTCGCCGGGTCCCTCGCACGGGCACCGTGTTTGCGAGACGGGGGGTGCGTCCTGACGGCAGGTCGGACCCATTGACTGGAGGCACGAGCCATTATGAACACCGGCACACTCAGGTACGTCGGGGCGGGCGTTGCGGCGCTGCTGATCGCCGCGGCCTGCACGCCCGACAACACCTCGACAAACCCGACTCCACCGCCGCGGTTCTCGAACTGCATCGACAAGCCGCAGACCTGCGGCGGCGGGGGCATCCCGGGCTTTCGCATCACGGGGGGCGGCCGCATCGACCCCGCGGTCGGCAAGACGACCTTTGGATTCAACGTCGATGGTCGCAGTGGACCGCCGTTCAAAGGCGAGATGGAGGTCGTCTACCACGGCGGCGTCGCGCCGATGACGCAGATTCACAGTTTGGAGATCGACTCGTTCACGGGGTCGACCGATCCGCGCGGCGGCGTGTGTGGCACGTGGACCGGGACGGCGCGCGTGAGCGACGGCAGTCAGCGGCGCTACGTGGCGACGGCGTGTGATAATGGCGAGCCGGGATCGAGTCCGGGCACCGGGCCCGACCGCTTCGGCATCACGGTCGACGGATTGGGCAGCACCGGCGTCACCGATCTCACCGGCGGCAACATCCAGGCCCACAAGTGAGCCGCTTCGCGCGGTCACAGGAGGAAACGCGACCTATGAAGCACACACTCTCTCTTGCGGCGCTGGTGCTCGTCGCCCTCGCGGGCACGGGTCTCGCCGCCCAGAATGTCGCGCCGATCGGCGGTGCGGCGACCGGCGCGTCGGTGACGTTGCTGGGTGTCACGAACACGGCGGGGCGGGCGCTGCTGCCCGATACCGGGGGCATGACGAGCACGGACGTCGACGCGCTGCAGATTCCTGGTCAGGTCGCCGCCGACGCCTTGACGAGTATGACGTCGGGCTCGCAGGACCAGAAGAAGTCGGGGGCGCAGAGCGTCACGCAGCTCGAGAACGTGAACATTCTGAACGGTCTGATCCAGGCGGGCACGCTCATCGCAGTCGCGTCGAGCTCGTTGTCCTCGGCGGGTGCTACCAGCAACGCCTTCGGCTCGAGTCTCACCAATCTGGTCGTCAACGGCGTCCCGATCGGCAGTGGAGATCTCACCCCCGCGCCCAACACCCGGATCAATCTGCCGGGCACCGGCTACGTCATCCTCAACGAGCAGACGGTCACGGGTGATGGCGTCTCGACCAGCGGCATCGTGGTGAATCTGATCCACGTCGTGCTGCAGAATCCGCTGACTCACCTTACAACAGGGGAGATCATGGTCGGAAGCGTGCGCAGCCAGGTCGGGTCCTGACGGTTTCGAGTCGCGCGCGCCGTTACTGCTTGATCGTTTGCGAACGGGGGCATACGGCTCAGTATTGAGCCGTATGCCCCGTTTTGTTGCTGCCAAGACCTCCACTCGGCCCCATTTCTGTGCACGCGTGAGACTCCGTTCCGATAACTGACTGTAAATCAATGCGATAGCTATGCACTCCTTGGCACTAGCCTTGCTGCTTCGGCGGCGTCAACATATCAAAGAATGCCTCCAAGGGGCTCCCATGGTGCGTAAGCCGTCGAATCCCGAAGCGCCTCCCGAAACCCAGCCCCTCTCGGAAGTGACCGCCGCGCTGCTGCGCGAGCTGGTCGCCCATCTGCGGCAGAACCGCACGCAGCTGCGCGAGGAATGGGCCCGTCGCATCACGCATGCCCAGCTGCTCACAGCGATGAGCGAGCAGGAAATCTTCGCCGAGGCCACGTCAGTGTACGACAACTACGTGGAAGCACTCGAGACGGGCACCTTCGAGGCGCTGCAGGCCTACGCGCGCAACCTCTCCGAACGCATCATCCCGCGCGGCGTCGAGACGCACGAAGTCGTCGGCATCGTACTGTTACTGCGCGACGTGCTCGCCCGATCGCTGTTCGGCAAGTACCACGAAGATTTCGAGAAGTTGAACCGCATTCTCGACGCCTATGAGCCCGCGGCGAACCGGATCGCGAACACGGTGGCGGTGGGATTCGTGCAGGAGCGCGAACGCATCATCCGGCAGCAGCAGGAGGCGATCCGCGAGCTGTCCACGCCGGTGCTCCAGGTGCGCGAGCGCCTGCTGATCTTGCCGATCATCGGTGTCATCGATCCGCAACGGGCGCGCCAGCTCACCGAGCAGCTGCTCCAGGCGATCCGCACCAATCGCGCCAAGGTCGTCGTGATCGATATCACCGGTGTCGCGGCGATGGATGCCAACGTCGCCAACCACTTGGTGCAGACGGTCGAGGCCGCCCGGCTGCTTGGCGCGACGGTGATCGTCACGGGGCTTTCGCCGGAAATCGCGCAAACGCTGGTCACCATCGGCGTCGACTTGAGCGAGATGAGCACGGTCGGCGACCTGCAGGGCGGCATCGAGGAAGCCGAACGCCTGCTCGGGTACAAAGTGCTGCTGCTCGCCGACGTCACCACGAAAGGCTGAGCCGCGGGCGACCGCGCGAGAAGGAGCGCACGTGGAAGTACCGATTCTGAAGCAGGGCTTGTATCTCATCGCGTCCATTCAGTCGGCGCTCACCGACGCCGACCTGCTGCAGTTGCGGGAGGCGCTGATCGAGCGCGTGGGCCGGTTTCGCTCGCGCGGGGTCATCGTCGACGTCACGGCGCTGGACGTCATGGATTCCTTCGCCGTGCGCACGTTGCGCGACATCGCGCATATGGCGCGGCTGCGGGGGGCGGAAACGGTCATCGTCGGTATCCAGCCCGACGTCGCCTTCGCGATGGTGCAACTCGGCCTCAGTCTCAAGGGCGTCGCGACCGCCCTTGACCTCGAAGAGGGCCTGGCGTTCCTCGATCGCGGAGGCCAGCCCAAAGCCGTCCGTGGCTGACGACATTCGTGTCCTGATCGCCTCGGACAAGGACGTGGTGCACGCCCGCCAAAGTGGGCGTGAGCTCGCCGCGCGCGCCGGATTCTCGAGCGGCGACCAGACCGTCATCGCCGCCGCCATTTCGGAAATCGCCCGCAACGTCCTCATGTACGCCCGCAAGGGCGAAATCCACATCAGTGTCGTGTTGAACGGTGACCACTCGGGCGTGATGATCGTCGCGCGCGATCAAGGACCCGGCATTCCCGATATCGAACGCGCGTTGCGCGACGGCTACTCCACTTCCGGGGGGCTCGGCCTGGGCCTCCCTGGTGCCAAACGGCTCATGGATGACTTCGAAATCGTGTCCGCCAGTCAACAGGGCACGACGGTCACCATGCGGAAGTGGAAGCGCGCCAATGGATGACGACCGTGGGGACGCCCGCGTCCCCCTCGACTGGGCGGTTGCCCACCAAGTCGTCGCCGGCGAGACCGAATCGGGGGATGCTCATCTCGTTCATCCCACCCGAGACGGGTGCCTCGTCGGCGTGGTCGATGGGCTCGGCCATGGTCCCGCCGCCGCCGCGGCCGCCCGCGTGGCGATCGCCACCCTGACCCATCACGCGGAAGAGCCGGTGCTGACGCTGGTGCAGCTGTGTCACGAAGCGCTGACCGGCACGCGTGGCGCCGTGCTCAGCCTCGCGCGGGTGAACACCGCGCACCATTCCCTCACTTGGATCGGGGTCGGCAACGTGACCGGGCTGCTGTGGTTCGCCGGCGCCACCGGGCGCGCGGCGCAGGCCACGCTGCTGCCGTCCGCGGGCATCGTCGGCTCCGAGCTCCCCCGCCTGCGCGCCGAAGTGCTCGCCCTCACCTCCGGCGACACCCTCGTCTTCGCGACCGACGGGATCGACGAACGGTTCGCGCAAACCCATCCGAACGCCGCGTCGCCGCAACGCCTCGCCGATGCCATTCTCGCTGATCACGCGAAGGGCACGGATGATGCTCTCGTCCTCGTCGGGCGCTATGGGCGTACAACAGGTTAGCTCCGTCGCCCGGACGGTTCTCGCGCGCGAGGGGAAAGCGCCGGTGCTGCGAGTCATTGCGGTGGCCACCGACCGCACCGTGGTCGGTTCAGCGATTCAGACGCTGCGGCAGTGGGCGAGCGACGCCGGCGTCACGTTCGTGTACGCTCCCGACCTGCCGCAGGCGGTGCGCGAGCTGGCCGCGAGCCGCTGGGACATCGTGCTGGCGTTTCCCGGTGACCGACCCGAAGAAGCGCTCGCGTGGTGGCGGGACGCGCTGCGCGGCGCGCAGGGGAATCCCGCGCTGATCGCCGCCGTCGGCCGCCCGTCGATGGGACTCGTGCTCCGAGCCGAGCGGCTCGGCGTGCTCGATCTGCTGTCGCTGCCGCTCGTGCGCGAGGACTTCCTGCGTGCGATCGAACGGATGCGCTCGGCGGCGACCGAAACGCCGCTGCCGCTCCCCGAGCCGCACGCGGAAGTCGCCGGGCCCTACGCGCTGGTCGGTCAGAGTCCCGCGATGCTCGAGGTCTACAAGGTCATCGCGCGTGTGGCCGGCTCGAGTGCCACCGTCCTGATTCAGGGAGAATCGGGCACCGGGAAAGAGCTCGTCGCCCGTGCGATCCACGCGCACGGCTCCGTCGCATCGGGACCATTCGTGGCGGTCAACTGTGCGGCGATCCCCGAGAACCTGCTCGAGAGCGAGCTGTTCGGCCACGAGCGGGGAGCGTTCACGGGCGCCATTGCGCGCCGCATCGGCCGCTTCGAGCAAGCCGGCAACGGCACCCTGTTCCTCGACGAGATCGCCGACATGAGCCTGTCGCTACAGGCCAAGATCCTCCGCGCGGTGCAGGAGCGGGAGATCGAGCGCGTCGGGGGCGCCGACGTCATTCCCGTGAATGTCCGCGTCCT